>JAYTAP010000095.1:0-15660 GCA_043737475.1 Sphingomonas sp. | reverse complement strand
GTTCGGCAGCTTGCCCGAACGTGGCGACATCGTAATCGTGACACCGCCCGGCCGATCGGAAGATTATATCAAGCGCGTCATCGGCCTGCCCGGCGATCGGCTCGAAGTGCGCGGCGGCGTCATCATTCTCAACGATATGCCGGTCAAGCGCATCGACAAGGGCTACCTGCGTATTGCGGTCGACAGCAATCAACCGTGCAGCGACCGCGAATATCCAGGGGCCCTGACACGCGATAGCAAAGGCAATAGCTGGTGCCAGCTCCCGCTGTTCCGCGAAACGTTGCCGAACGGTCGAAGCTACGACACGATCGACCTGGGCTATGACTGGCGCGTCGACGATTTCGCACAGATCGTCATTCCGGCCAACCACGTCTTCCTGATGGGCGACAATCGCGACCGTTCGGCCGACAGCCGCGTGCCGCTCGAAAATCGAGGTCTCGGCGGGTCCATTCCCTACGAAAATATCGGCGGGCGCGCCGAATTCATCACGTTTTCGTTCGACGGCGATTGGGGCCTGCGCGGCAATCGCACGGCGACGAGCCTTCATGCGCAAGTCGGCCCGTGACCGGTGCATAGCCTGCCGCTTTTCATCCGGCTGACGGGGCGTCCTGTGATCCTGATCGGAGACGGCGAGGCGGCCGATGCGAAACGGCGCTTGCTTGAACGCGCCGGTGCTGTCGTCGTTGGTGAAGAGGCGCAAGCCGCGCTGGCGATTGTCGCACTCGAGGATGAGGCGGAGGCGCGAGCAGCTGTTGCCCGCCTTAAATCGCGTGGCATCCTTGTGAACGCTGTCGACCGCGTCGCACTCTGTGACTTCACGCTGCCTGCAATCGTGGACCGTGATCCCGTGCTGATTGCGATCGGCACCGGCGGCGCGTCGGCAGGACTGGCAAAAGCATTGCGGCAACGTCTTGAAGCGATAATCCCGCAATCGATTGGCGGCTTGGCAACCGGACTGTTCGCGGCGCGGAGCAAGCTTCGCGCAAAATATCCCGATGGCACAATGCGGAGAGAGGCAATTGACGCAGCTCTGGGTCTGGGGGGCGCACTTGATCCATTTGCCGATGGCAACAATATCGAAACATGGCTCGCCGCAGACGCAGCCGGAACCCCCGCAAGGACCGAAACGCTCGTCCTGGCCTCAGCCGACCCCGACGACCTAACGCTGCGTCAGGCGCGTCAGCTTGCCTCGGCAACGACGATCTATCACAGCCGCAATGTCCCTGCTGTCATTCTCGACCGCGCGCGGGCCGATGCGACGCGGGTCGAAGGCTCGCCGCCCGAAACGCTTGGCAACGGGCTAACGCTGATCGTCTCGATCTAGCCTGAATTCCGCAATGCTGTTGCAATCGCATTGATCGACAGTTGCATGCCTTCGGCAATGCGCGGGTCGCCCTCACCGCTGCGGTGGCGCTTCAGGAGTTCGATCTGGAGCAGGTTGAGCGGTTCGATATACGGCGTGCGCAAGCGGATCGAAGCGTCGAGCGCCGGGTTGGCCTCGAGCAGTTGCGATTGCCCGGTCACACCAAGCAACTGGTCATGCGACCGCTGCCAGCTATCCCGGATGCGCCCGAACACGGCGTTGCCCATAACTCGGTCCTCGACCAGTTCGACATAGCGCGCCGCGATCCCCATGTCCGATTTGGCCAGCACCATTTCCATATTCGCCAGAACCGATTGCAGAAACGGCCAGCGCTCAGCCATGGCTTTCAGCAGTCCCTTGTCGGCAAACCCTTCGAACGCGGTGCCCACGCCATACCAGCCGGGCAGCATGACACGCGCCTGTGCCCAGCTGAACACCCACGGGATCGCGCGGAGGTCTTCGATGGCGTCCGACTTGGTCCGGCTGGCGGGACGTGATCCGATTTTAAGCGTCGCGATTTCGGCAATCGGCGTCATCTGGCGAAAGAAGGTGCGGAAACCGGGCGTGTCGTAAACCAGCCCGCGATAGGCCTTAAACGCGGCACCCGAAATTTCGTCCATTGCCGCGGCAAAGCGTTTCGCATCGCCCGCACTGACGCCTTGGGGTTCCATGCTGGCAAGGATCGTCGCCGCAGCAATCGCTTCGAGATTGATCGCCGCACTTTCGCGTGACCCATATTTGGCGGCAATGACTTCGCCCTGTTCGGTAATGCGGATGCGGCCTTTGACGGTGCCCGGCGGTTGCGCGCGGATGGCAGCGAAAGCCGATCCGCCACCCCGCCCGACAGCACCGCCGCGTCCGTGGAACAGCTGCATAGCCGTGCCCGCCGCTTCGAACACCGGCGCCAGCGCAAGGCTCGCCTGATAGAGACTCCACGTCGAAGTCAGATAACCGCCGTCCTTGTTCGAATCCGAATAGCCGACCATCACTTCCTGGTGCCCTGCCGCAACCGCGAGCGCTGCCATTTCGGGGAGTGCGAAAAAGTCGGTCATGATTGCGGGCGCGGCTTTAAGGTCGTCGATGGTTTCGAACAGCGGCACCACCTGAATGTCGGCGCGATCCGGCGCGTAAAGGCCGGCTTCTTTCAGGAGAATGTAAACCTCGAGCAGGTCCGAAACGCTATCGGCTTTCGAAATGATCATGCGGGCTATCGAGGCATTGCCGTAACGCGCTTTCGCGGCAGCGGCGGTGGCGAAAATTGCCATTTCCGATCTGGTTTCGTCGTCATAAGTCAGATTGGGTCCCGACAGCGGGCGGGGGCTGGCGAGTTCGCGACGGAGCAGTGCCACCCGCGCCGCTTCGTCGAGCGCTTCGTAGTTCGCTTCCGCGCCTGCAATCCGAAGCAATTCGGCAACAACCCGCGCATGGACATCGCTGTTCTGGCGCAGGTCGAGCGTCGCCAGATGAAAACCGAAGACATCGACCGCCCGGATCAGCCGCCCGAGCGCCCCACCGGTCGCAAGCGGTCCGGCGCTCAATGCCTTGGCAAGCGCGCGCAAGTCGGTTCGAAATGCCGCTGGATCGGCATAAGCCGCGCCGTGCAGCATCGAAGGTCGCGGTGGCGGCTTGCCGATCAGCGCCTCGAAGGTCGCCGCCAACCGCGCATAAATGCCCGACACCGCGCGCCGATAGGGCTCATCGGCACGGCTCAAGGCATCATCGCCGCTGGCGTCGGCCAATGCGATCACGCTGTCATCGACTTGGGCGAGTTCGGTCGAGATGGATAGCTCGGCCCCGAGCTCATGCACGGCATCGAGGTAATAGCCTAGCACCGTTTCCGCTGACCGGCCCAGCGCCAGATGCAGCGAATCCGCGACCACATAGGGATTGCCGTCGCGATCCCCGCCGATCCAGCTGCCCACTTGCAAAAATGATGCAGTCCGATGCCCCAACGCCCGGTCCCACCGCGCATAGAGTGCCGGAAGCGTGGGCAGGAAGATGTCACGCAGCCACGCCAGCG
The DNA here is from genome assembly GCA_043737475.1 of Sphingomonas sp. GTDB lineage: Bacteria > Pseudomonadota > Alphaproteobacteria > Sphingomonadales > Sphingomonadaceae > Sphingomonas_O. The sequence goes on along the minus strand of JAYTAP010000095.1, from coordinate 12,277 downwards.
CATTTTCGACCTCGTCGGCGACATAAAGCCGCTCGCGCCGAAGCGGCCGCGTTTGCCATAGCAGGGCAATCTGGCGCGCAATCGCTGCTTCGACGGCATCACCGTCTTCGGTCTCGGTCGCGCCTGCATCACGCAGTTCCATCAGCGCTGCGATCCGGTTGCGGTGGTCGATCATCGACTTGCGACGCACTTCGGTCGGGTGTGCGGTCAGCACCGGCATGACGAGCGCATTGCCGAGCATTTCACAAACCGCTGCGCCGTCGATGCCATGTTCAGCCAGGTGCGCGGCGACATGCGCCACGTCTGCGCCGGCTTCCACGGTCACACCCTGCCGGTCCTCGGCAAGGTTTGCGAGCATCGAAAACAGCATGAAGCCACGCACGAAATCGAGCGTTTCATCGAGCGTCAGCGCATCAAGGCCGCGATCAACGGTTTCCGCGCCTGCGATCCCGCGATGCCGGTCGACCGACGTCGAACGGATATATTCGGTCCGCCGATACAGCGCTTCGCCGCCCAGCTCGCGGATGACATCGCCAAGGATACGACCGAGATAACGGATATCGGGATGTTGCGCGATCGATGCCATGCGCTCTTGCTGCACTGCAGCAGCCGTAGCGTCAATTGCCAACTGACTGTTGGCAGGGCACTATGGATCAAACAGGAGCGCCGCCGATGATCACCGTCCACCACCTCAATGAATCGCGTTCGCAGCGGATCCTCTGGCTGCTCGAGGAAATCGGCGCGCCGTACGAGATCAAATTCTACCAGCGCGACACCAAGACTCGCCTTGCCCCGCCCGAGTTGAAGGCTGTGCACCCGTTGGGCAAATCGCCAGTGATCAGCGACGAGCATGGCACGATCATCGAATCAGGCGCGATCATCGATCATCTGATCCGCAAACATGGCGGCAGCGCGCTCATGCCAGCGGCGGACACGCCCGCTTACGAAACCTATAATCAATGGCTTCATTATGCCGAAGGATCGGCGATGCTGCCGTTCATGTTGAAGCTCTATTGCGGGATGATCGGCGATGGCGCGGCACCGCTTACGCCGCGCATCGAGAGCGAGATCGCCAACCACCTGGGCTATATCGAGGCGGCGCTCGCGGACAAAGACTGGCTGGTCGGCGGCAAGCTGTCGGGCGCGGACGTCCAGATGAGCTTTGTCGGCGAGATCGCGTGCCGCTATGGCTTGCATGCGACGCATCCGAACATCGGCGGGTGGGTGAAGCGCTTTCAGGCACGTGATGCGTATAAACGTGCGCTTGAACGGGGCGGGCCTTATTCGATGGCGGGTTGAGGCGGGTGCGATCCAAAAGTTAGTCAAAGGTTAGTCCAAGGAACGGGAGAAAGCCGGGCGATTCGGGATGGCGGGTATCCAGATACCGGACTCGGATCATGGAAATTGCGGGCTGCAACAAAGCACGTTTTTTGAAAGCATCGGCGTTGAGGTTTGTTGGAGGGAGCGGACAGTCCGGTTTTTTCGTTGAGTCTGCTATTCCTGCCGTTGTTTCCTTAGAGCCGTCTGTTGCACTAAGTCGGCTTCGATCCGCTTCAGGAAATTGGAGGTTGACCAGTCAAAATCGCGCAGTTCGATATCGGGCTGGTAAAAGACGCCTTTGCCACGCGGTCGATCAACGAACATTTTCATCGGGATGATGGCATATGCTATGCCGGAAGGCAGCTTGGGATTGCGCACTTCCATGTAGGTCGAGTCTGCACTCGACGGAGCGCCGATCAGCTTCGTGTTCGGAAATCGTTTGAAGTAGTCTATGGCGTCCAGACATGCGCTCGCACATTGGCCCGGTACGATTACGTAAACGGGCGTTTTGAGTTCCACCGGCTCATTGACCTTTGCCGCGCCGACTCTTTCCGGAATATCCGGCTCTATCAAGTATTTGTCGCCGCGTTTCACCGCAGCGTCAATGATGGGCATAAACATCTTGATGAGTGCGACGCTGTCCGGGTCGCCCTGTTGCTCTAGCAGCGGTATGAACTCCTTCACCGCAGCAAGGTTGCCCTTCGTCGGTCGCCACCAAGTCTGTGTCTTTGCGAAGTAACCTTTCAGACTTCGGTCTACCCGCGCTTCGCCCCACAGCTGTTTTGCAAGCATCTTGCTCCAGTTGGACGAGCCGCCCTGATTGAATCGGAGGTCAAGCACTATCGCGCGTGCCGCCAGTAGCTTGGGACGGTTCGCTGCTGTGTCCGCATAGAGCTGTTTGTAGGCTGCCGTTCCAGCCTCGTCAGGTTGGAAGTCAGGGAGCGCGTACCAAAAAATGCTTGGTGCGCGCTCCGACATGCCGATAGGGAGCAAATCGCCATTGGCAGACCCGTTTCGCCAAGCCTGATAATAGTCCGGCACCGCGCTCCAGCTGAGCGTGCGGCTGATATCTCTTCCGTTGTGCCGAAATCGGCAAGCCTTTGGCAATGTCACAAACGGATTGCCATCATCTACGAATAAGCGCCGCGCGCTCGACCACCACTCACCCGGAATCTCGCGGCCGTTGGCAAAGCGGAAATAATTGTGTTCAACGAGCGTTCTCACCGACTGCTTATCGCAGGAAATGACTTGCGCCCCTTCCGGAAGGTCGCCGGACGCAGACTTGAACACATACATTGCATTTCCACGCCACGCCGCCACAAAGCCGGGCCATCTGATCTGAGGCGACACCGCATCGGGCAGTGAGGCATAGGCACCCGCATGCCCATCATTCAAAACGGCTTTGAAGCGGGTCAAGCTTGCCTCAAAACCTGCAGCGTTCCTGGTTTTTTGAGCCAGCTTCAATGCTTCTCTGCGGGCCTCATGCAGCAATTTAGGAAAGTTAAGATTGTTTGGGTCAAACATGCCCGGATGGTTATCGCGCGTTTCAATAAACGCGGCCTCGATGTCGGCTGCCGCAACTGTCGGCCAATCTGGCACTCCGATCTCAGCAGATAGGGAACTGGTTGCCAAGCAGGATAGTAACCCAGTGGCAAGGTTACGAATAAGCATCTAGGTTTGCTCCCTGTTTCTCTGGCGGCATTGTTCCAGCAAACGACGCACATGACAATGCGGCGTCAGTCGTATCATGAGAGCTTAAGCCTTCGCGCGACCGCTTAATTAAAGGCGGCGGCTAGTTATCGCAAGGCTGATGCCTAACGTCCAAAAGTCGTCGAAACCGGACGTCCGCTCCCCGCCTAAGCCAGCAGTTCGATGTCCCAATAGAGCCAGTCGCGCCAGCTATCGTGCAGGAAATTCGGCGGAAAGGCGCGGCCGTGGTCTTGCAGTTGCCAGCTGGTCGGGCGGATCGGGGCGATGTGTAGGCCCATCTTGGCTTCACGCGGGGTGCGGCCGCCTTTTTTGAGATTGCACGGCGCGCAGGCGGTCGTGACATTTTCCCATGTCGTGCGGCCCCCATAAGCGCGGGGGACCACATGATCGAACGTCAGGTCCGTGCCAACGCCGCAATATTGGCACTGGAAACGGTCGCGCAGGAACACGTTGAAGCGCGTGAATGCCGGATGCTGCGACGGTTTTACGTAAGATTTGAGCGCAATGACCGACGGCAATTTCATGGTATGCGTCGGCGAATGAACCTCGCGCTGATAATGATCGACGATGTCGACGCGGTCGAGGAACACTGCCTTGACGGCGGTCTGCCACGGCCAGACGCTCAAGGGGTAGTAGCTGAGCGGCGTGTAATCAGCATTGAGCACGAGCGCCGGACACCCGTCAGGATGGCGGATAAGGTCGGGGTGGTACATGCGTTACCCAAATCCCTTTCGTGTCCGTGCAGCCCATCGGGCCGATTGGTGACGGGCGTATGACAGCACAGGCAGCGACTCGCGGTCAACCATTGATTGGACCTCTGGCGATTTCGCGCTTTGCTCCGTCGCCGACCGGCCGGCTGCATCTCGGTCACGCCTATTCGGCCGTAATGGCGCATGATCTGGCGCGTGCGGGAGGCGGCCGGTTTCTGGTGCGGATCGAAGATATCGATGTCCTGCGGTTGCGGTCTGATTTCGTCGAAAAGATTTTCGAGGACCTGCGCTGGCTCGGGCTGTCATGGGACTCAGTCAGCTTTCAATCTCAAAACCTGGCGCGCTACGACCATGCGGTTCGCCGGTTGCGCGATCGTAAACTGATCTACCCCTGCATCTGCAGCCGTGCCGAAATTGCGGCAAGCGCCAGCGCGCCACAGGGCGACCGGCCACCGGTGTATCCCGGTACTTGCCGGGGTGGCACCGCAACCGGCCCAGCTGTTTGGCGGCTCGACATGGCAAAAGCCGCACCGCCTGACGATCCCGCGCAAGCTTGGGGTGACGTGGTCATCGCGCGGAAGGACGTGCTGACCAGCTACCATCTCGCCGTCACGGTCGACGATGCGGCCGAAGGTGTAACCGACGTCGTGCGCGGCTGCGACCTTGAAAGCGCCACCGACGTGCACCGCGTTCTCCAGCGGCTTTTGGGTTTGCCGACGCCGAACTATCACCACCATGCGTTGATTTGCGGGCCCGACGGCAAGCGGCTCGCCAAGCGGGCAGGATCGGCTAGTCTGGCTGATTTACGCAGCAGCGGAATTGGCGGGCTGTCGCTCGCAAATGATCTCCGCGAGCATCGCCTCCCCATTGGCTTTCGCTTCGACCGTCCCTAAATACGATGGATGTCCACGCTTCTGATCATTCTCATCGCGCTTGCCATGGCCGGTGCTCTTTATGCGCTTATCAAGGGCATCATCGCGTTCCTCCAGACAACTGAGGCCGACCTGAAATCGACCGACGGGGGTGTGAGCCGGTCCGCCGAACGGCAGAACAAGGCAATGTTCATGCGCGTCGGATTTCAGGCAGGTGCCGTTGTTCTCGTGATGTTGTTGCTGCTGCTTTCGCGGCAGGGATAATGGTCAAACTCAACAAGATTTATACGCGGACCGGCGATGATGGCACGACGGGGCTTGTCGACGGTAGCCGGGTGGCAAAATCGTCGGCGCTGATGGCAGCGATCGGCGACGTCGACGAAGCCAACAGCCTGATCGGGGTCGCAGCGGTCCATGCGACGGGTGATGTGCTGAAGACATTGCGCACGATCCAGAACGACATGTTCGACCTGGGTGCCGATATCGCGACGCCCGATGGCGACTTCGGTTGGGAGCCGTTGCGGATTGTCCCCGCGCAAGTCACGCGGCTCGAGGCCGAAATCGATGTGATGAATGCGGGGCTTGCGCCGCTCAACAGCTTCATCCTGCCGGGCGGGTCAGCTCTTGCTGCGCATTTGCATGTAGCGCGTTCTGCTGTCCGCCGGGCAGAGCGCAGTGCGGTTGCGGCAACCGGGTTGAACGCGCCTGCGCTTGCCTATCTCAACCGTTTGTCGGATCATCTTTTCACGATGGCCCGGGTTGCGAATAACAATGGTGCCGACGACGTCCTGTGGGTGCCGGGTGCTTCGCGATAGGGGAACCCCTGCGCGGCCGATCTGTTTTATACATTATGATGGTGGCAGGCATGGCAACGCAAAATATCGCGACTGACGACCTTGTCTTGCAATTTGCAGAAACGCGCGCGCGGACTTTGGCGCTCGCGGATTCGCTTTCCGATGCCGATGCGACCGTTCAGTCGATGCCCGATGCCTCGCCTGCGAAATGGCATCTGGCGCATACGACGTGGTTTTTCGAAACGTTCGTCCTGCGCGATCACGTGCCCAGTTACCGTGTGTTCGATGCGGCCTATCATTTCCTTTTCAACAGCTATTACGATGGCGAAGGGGATCGTCACGCGCGGGCGCAACGCGGCATGATCACGCGGCCGTCGCTCGATGAAATCCGCGCCTATCGCGCGCATGTCGATGATGCGTTGATGGCGGCGTTTCCCGACGGTGCGCGCACGTTGATCGAACTCGGTTGCGAACATGAAGCGCAGCATCAGGAATTACTGCTCACCGATATCCTGCATCTGTTGTCACAGAACCCGCTGTTGCCGGCCTATGGGGAGGAGACGCGCGACGCGGCGATGACAGTACCCTGCCCGATCGATTGGATCAAAGGGTCGACGGGCGTGAACGAAATCGGCCACGGCGGCGTCGGGTTTGCGTTCGATTGCGAAATGCCGAGACATAAAACCTATCTTGGGTCGCACGCAATCGCTGACCGGCTCGTAACGAACGCCGAGTGGCAAGACTTTATTGACGATGGTGGTTATGCACGTGCCGAATATTGGCTATCCGACGGCTGGGCTTGGGTGCAACGCGAGGTGATAGCCGCGCCGCTTTATTGGCGCGATGACAAGGCATTCGGGCTGAGTGGCCTGCATCCCCGCAACCCGGCGGCGCCGGTTACGCACATCAGCTATTACGAAGCCGATGCCTATGCGCGCTGGGCAGGGGCGCGGCTGCCGACCGAATTCGAATGGGAAGCGGCCGCCAGCGACGCGCGGCTGTCGCAAATGTTTGGCAATGTCTGGCAATGGACCAGCTCTGCTTTTCTGCCCTATCCGGGATACCGCCCCGCGCCCGGCAAAGTGGGAGAATATAATGGCAAATTCATGAGCGGACAGATGGTCCTGCGCGGATCGAGCCATGCAACCGCGCCCGACACCGTTCGCAGAAGCACCCGCAATTTCTTTCCGCCGACCGCGCGCTGGCAATTTAGCGGACTGCGGCTCGCCAAGGATTTGTGATGCTGTGGCATGATGTTACTGAAATCGCAGTCGATCCGGCGTTTGGTGCCGACGTGCGTGCCGGGTTGCGGACCGCGCAGCGCGCCATTCCGGCACGCTGGTTTTATGATCGCGCGGGCTCCGAATTATTCGAAGCCATCACGGCGCTTCCCGAATATTATCCGACACGCGTCGAAACCGTGCTGCTGGCAGAGCATTGCTCTGACGTCGCGGCGCTAACCGGCACGGGGCGCGCGGTGATTGAATTCGGGTCCGGATCTTCGGTGAAAACGCCGCACCTGCTGCGCGCCACTAAGCCTTCGGCCTATGTGCCGATCGATATTTCCGGGGATTTCCTGCGTGCGTCGGCGCTCGAACTCAGTCGCGCGTTTCCTGATGTGCCCATCCATCCGGTCGAAGCCGACTTCATGCAGACCGTGACGTTGCCCGATGCCGTCAGCGGCATCGCAAAGCTCGGCTTTTTTCCCGGATCAACGATCGGCAATCTGATCGCGCGTACCTCTGTCGATCTTTTGCGGCGGATGCGCGAAACGCTGGGCGTCGGCGCGATTCTGTTGATCGGCATGGACCGAGTGAAGGACGAGAGCACGCTGATCAGCGCCTATGACGATGCGGCGGGCGTTACGGCACGCTTCAACAAAAATTTGCTGGTCCGGATCAATCGCGAGCTTGGCGGGACCATCCCGGTCGATGCTTTTGCGCATGTTGCACGCTGGAACGACAGCTATGCGCGTATCGAGATGCACCTCGAGGCCACGCGAGACGTCGAGTTCGTCGTCGAGGGCGAGGCTTTTTCGATGGCACAGGGCGAAACGATTCACACCGAGAACAGCCATAAGTACGGCCCGCGCGACGCTCGCTTGCTGCTGCGATCGGGCGGCTGGTCACCGATTGCCGAATGGAGCGACGCTGCCGATCAGTTTGCATTGATCCTTGCCGAGGCAAAGCCTACCAAAAGCGCGCCCTAACCGGACTGGACTTCCTCCATCGGCAGGACTTGCGGGGCACTCAGATAGGGAATGGTCAACGCGTAGATCGCAAGACCTGCCAGCGTCAGCATGGTTGCCAGTATACCGATCCCGCGCAGCTTGCTCTGCCCTTCGACGACATCCATGCCGATGCCGTGCGCCACGCGCGCAAGAAGAAAAACGCCGACGACCAGCCAGAGCCACGTCGATGTGCCGCTGGCCATTTCGATCAGCGCCACGAGAATCAGAAAATACGGCGTGTATTCGGTAAAATTGGCATGCGCCCGCATCCGGGCGATGAGCGGCGGATGGCCACCGTCACCGATGGAGACTTTCCCCGCGATCCGCTTTTGCCCGACGCGAACTGCAAGCCAGAGATTGATCAGCGCCGCCGCGCCCGCAGCCGTCAGTGTAATCGGCAATATCATCGAACACCCCTTTCCGTTTTCGATTGCTACGTGCCACGCAGCAAGCATCCTTGCAATCGGGCCACCTTGCAAGTCCTTGGGGAATCGGTATACGGCGCGCTCGCAGTCGGGCTGTTTTGTCCGCTTATCCTATCGTTTTAAGTGAGACAGGTGCCGAAATGGCCGTTCCAAAAAGAAAAACCACCCCGTCGAAGCGCAACATGCGCCGTTCGCACGATTCATTGACTGTCGCGTCGTTTCAGGAATGCCCCAATTGCGGCGAACTGAAGCGCCCGCACAATCTGTGCAGCGCATGCGGCCATTATAACGGACGTGAAATCCTCGCGGTCGCAGGCTGATACAACAACAACCGGGGGAGGCCGCTTGCGTGACTGAAAGCCCACGGCTCGCCATCGACGCAATGGGTGGTGACGAAGGGCTGACGGCAATGCTCGCAGGCGTCGCCGATGCGCGCCGCCAATGGCCCGGCTTGACGTTTCTGCTGGTCGGCGACGAGCCCGCGATACGATCGGGCCTCGATAACCATCCCAATCTTTCCGCTGCGTCCGAAATCGTTCACGCGCCCGATGTGATCGACGGCAGCGAAAAGCCGAGCCAAGCAATCCGCCGCGCGAAAACAACGTCGATGGGTCTGGCGATCAACGCTGTGAAATCGGGCCGTGCAGGTGCCGCTGTATCTTCGGGCAATACCGGTGCACTGATGGCGATGGCAAAAATCGCCTTGCGCACCATGCCAGGCATCGACCGCCCTGCGCTGGCAGCGCTTCTTCCCAGCCTTGGCGATAACGACTTCGTGATGCTCGATCTGGGCGCGAATACCGAATGCGACACGCGCAACCTGATCGAGTTCGCAGTCATGGGCGCGGCCTATTCGCGCATTGCGCTTGGCATAGCGCGCCCGCGCGTATCGCTGCTCAATATCGGGTCCGAAGAGCAAAAAGGCACCGAAGAAATACGCGATGCCGCCACACAACTGCGCGCAGCAAGCGAACTTCATATGCGTTTTCAGGGCTTTATCGAAGGCGACAAGATCTCGCGCGGGCTGACCGATGTCGTTGTGTGTGATGGCTTTACGGGCAATATCTCGCTGAAAACGATGGAAGGAACGGCGCGGTTCGTCACCGATCTGTTGCGCCGGGCGTTCACGAGCTCGGTGCGGTCAAAGTTCGGTTTCCTCGTTTCGCGACCCGCCACCGAATTGATGCGGCACCATCTGGACCCCAATAATCACAATGGTGCGGTTTTTCTCGGGCTCAACGGCGTTGTCGTGAAGAGCCACGGTTCGGCCAATGCAAAAGGCATCGCCAATGCAATCGGCGTCGCGGCAAAACTGGTCGCCAACGACATAACGCGCCGGATCACGGAAGACCTCGAGCAATTCGCCGGACACCGGACCTTGGCCGCTGCCGCGAAATGAGGCGTGCGGCCATCCTCGGCACCGGCTCGGCGCTGCCCGCGCGCCGCGTGTCGAATGTCGAACTTGCCGAAACTGTCGACACGTCGGACGAATGGATCGTCGAGCGGACCGGCATCCGCGCGCGCTACATTGCAGGTGACGGCGAAACGACCGCATCGATGGCCGCCGACGCCGCGCGACGGGCACTGGATGCGGCCGGAATCAAGGCTAACTCGATCGAACTGATCGTGCTTGCCACCGCAACGCCCGATCAGACTTTTCCGTCGAGCGCCACAAAAGTCCAGGCAATGCTGGGCATCGATGATTGTGTAGCGTTCGACATCGCCGCGGTTTGCTCGGGATTTCTCTACGCCGTGTCGGTCGCCGAAAGCATGATCCGCGCGGGCTCGGCAAATACCGCGCTTGTCATCGGTTCGGAAACATTCAGCCGCATCCTCGATTGGGAAGACCGCGGCACCTGTGTGCTCTTCGGCGACGGCGCGGGGGCGATTGTACTCGGCCCGCTCGAAGATGGGCGCGGTGTGCTGGCGACAAAGCTCCATGCCGACGGTCGTCACAACAAGCTGCTTTATGTGGATGGCGGACCTTCGACGACAGGCACCGTCGGCAAATTGCGCATGGAAGGGCCAGCGGTCTTCAAACATGCTGTGACCAATCTGGCGGCGGTGCTGACCGAGACGCTCGATGCTGCCGGTCTGACGACGGCTGATGTCGACTGGGTCGTGCCACATCAGGCCAATGCCCGCATTCTCGATGCAACCGCACGCAAGCTGGGCCTCGATCCGGCCAAAATGGTCGTGACCGTCGATCAGCATGCCAATACCTCGGCAGCGTCGGTACCGCTCGCGCTTGACGTTGCGGTGCGTGACGGGCGCATCAAGGCGGGCGATCTGGTCGTTCTCGAAGCGATGGGCGGTGGCTTTACGTGGGGCGCTGCCGCGATCCGCTGGTGACGCGCAATTGACGCCGCTGCGCATAACGATAAGATATGGTGCCTGAACGACTTACGGGACATTGCTCATGGCTGATATCGGCACGCTCACCCGCGCGAACCTGACCGAAAAACTGCACCGCCAGATCGGCCTTTCGCGCGCCGATTCATCGGGACTTGTCGAGGAAATTCTTGACCAGATGTCGCAGGCGCTGTCCGACGGCGAAAATGTGAAAGTTTCGGGGTTCGGCAGCTTCATTCTCCGCGATAAAAACGGGCGGGTCGGGCGCAATCCGAAAACCGGTGTCGAAGTGCCGATCGCCCCGCGCCGCGTGCTGACGTTTCGCGCAAGCCAGACCATGCGCGAACGCATCGTCAAGGGTCGTTAAGAGGCGCATCGGTTGATCGAGCCCAAAAGTGAAAGCGCGTTTCGCACGATCGGTGAGCTTTCGGTCGAACTCGGGCTACCGCAGCATATCCTGCGCTATTGGGAAACGCGCTTTCCGCAATTGCGCCCGCTGACACGTGCGGGCAATCGCCGCTATTACCGGCCCGACGATGTTGTGCTCGTGCGCCGCATAGACCAGGCACTGAACCGCGATGGTTATACGATCAAGGGCGTGCAAGGGCTGCTCAAAAACCGCAGCGCAGCGACGGCCCCGGCGCACGAGAGCATTTCGCCCGACGTCCTGCCGGCGCTTTTGCAGATCCGGGACGAGCTAAAAGCGGCGTTGGCCGACTAGAGAGGGGCCGACTAGAGTGGCTTCGCCATGATATTGTCGGCGAATTCAACCGGGAATTCCGCAAAGGTCGCTTCGCCGATGACGACGAAACCCTGCCTTTCGTAAAAACGGATGGCGCGCCAGTTGCTTTTGTAGACGCTGAGCACCAGCCGTGACGCGCGCCGAGACCGAGCTTCGGCCTCAGCGACATCGAAAAGCGCGCGCCCGATCCCCGTGCCGTGCCATTTCGACAGCACATAAATCCGCTTGAGCTCGGCGTCATCGGGCGCCGTGCCCGGCGAGGATGCCGGACTGAGAACGGCATAGCCCACCGGGCATCCCGCCACTTCCTCGGCAATCCACACGACCGTTTCGGGATTTGCCAACATGGCCGCCCATGCGTTTTCCGAATGATATGTCCGGATAAAATCAACGGTCGCATCGCCTGGATGGTCATTGGCGAATGTCTCAAGAAAGCTCGCGGCACCGATCAGCGCAAGCTTGCCCGCGTCGGCAATCGTGGCGCGCCGCAAAACGCTCAATCCGCGTCGGGCCCCAATGTCGTGTCGAGATCGCGCGGGCGCACGAACCGCATCAGCCGCGCCCCGTTCGCTTTCACGTCGGACCAGCGATCGACATCGAACTGCATTTCGGCAAGGCTTGCGGTCGGGAACTTGTCTTCGACTTCGTCGCGCAGCCGATCGTCGCTATCGTCGGGCACCAGCATAAGGATCAGATCCTCGAGCCCCGGATTGTGGCCGCACATCAACACCCGGTCGCACGCACCATCCTGATCGTGGACCACATCGAGCAACGTCGCCCCCGATGCGAGATATATCCGCCGGTCCCAATGCGGATGAAGAATGCGGCCATAGCCTTCCCACACCCCATCGAGCGTATCGACGCAGCGCACCGCCGGCGATGATACGATGGCATCAAACACCAACCCAAGATTGCGCATATGCGCGCCCACAGTCCTTGCGCCTTTCATCCCGCGCGGATTGAGCGCGCGATCGAAATCGCGGGCAACGGGATCGTCCCAGCCCGATTTGGCATGGCGAAGCAGCGTCAGTGTTTTCACGCTTCCCTGATGGCGCAAAGTGCCGACCGTTGGAAGATGCCGCTCTTAAAATTGCGTTTTGCCTAAAAAAATAAGCCAAAAAC
>JAYTAP010000094.1:0-40672 GCA_043737475.1 Sphingomonas sp. | reverse complement strand
GACCGTCAGACCGGCAAGACCGCCGTCGCCATCGATACCTTCATCAATCAGAAGGAAGCGCACAAGGGCACGAACGACGCCGACAAGCTGTTCTGCATTTATGTCGCCATCGGCCAGAAGCGTTCGACTGTCGCGCAGATCGTCCGCGCGCTCGAGGAAAACGGCGCGATGGAATATACCATCGTTGTCGCCGCGACTGCGTCCGAGCCAGCGCCGCTCCAGTTTCTCGCGCCCTACACCGGTTGTGCGATGGGCGAATATTTCCGCGACAACGGGATGCACGCGCTGATCGTTTATGACGATCTGTCGAAGCAGGCCGTCGCATACCGCCAGATGTCGCTGCTCCTGCGTCGCCCCCCGGGCCGCGAAGCCTATCCCGGCGACGTTTTCTATTTGCACAGCCGTCTGCTCGAGCGTGCGGCGAAGCTGAACAAGGACAACGGTTCGGGGTCGCTCACCGCGCTGCCGATCATCGAGACGCAGGCGGGTGACGTGTCGGCCTATATCCCGACCAACGTGATCTCGATCACTGACGGCCAGATCTTCCTCGAAACCGATTTGTTTTTCCAGGGCATCCGCCCCGCGATAAACGTGGGGCTGTCGGTGTCGCGCGTCGGCTCGGCGGCACAGACCAAGGCGATGAAGAAAGTCTCGGGCTCGATCAAACTCGAACTCGCGCAATATCGAGAAATGGCCGCCTTTGCGCAGTTCGGTTCGGACTTGGATGCTTCGACGCAGAAGTTGCTGAACCGCGGCGCACGATTGACCGAATTGCTGAAGCAGAAGCAGTTTTCCCCAATGCCCTTCGAAGAGCAAACCGCGTCGATCTTCGCGGGGACGCAAGGGTATCTCGACAATATCCCGGTCAGCGACGTGACGCGCTACGAAGAAGCCATGATCTCGGACCTGCGCGCCAATCATAAGGGCGTGTTGAAGATGATCCGCGACACCAAGGATCTCGGCGACGAAGCGAAGTCGGGCCTAAAGTCAGCGCTTGATGCCTTTGCGAAGACGTTTGCGTGACACGTTCGTTCAGAGCAGCAGCTGTCTTGGGTTGTGTGCTTGCCGGCTCACCGCTGGCGGCTCGGCCATCTGTAGACCAACCGAAAACGATCGTCATACGCGTCGACAATGACAGCAGCATATTCGTTGACGATCAAAAAATGAATCTTGAACAACTTGAGAGATATCTGAAGAGCCGATCTTCCAACAAACAGGTCGATGGAGTCAGTCTGTTCGGCGACACAGACTTGAATTACAAGCAGGTCGTAAAGGTCCTGGATGTTGTTCGCGACAGCGGATTGGCCAAAGTCGGGCTCGTGACAGGTAAGGCGAACTAGGATGGCCTCCCTGAAAGCCCTAAAAGTCCGCATCGGCTCGGTGAAGTCGACGCAGAAGATTACCAAGGCGATGAAGATGGTCGCGGCGGCAAAACTGCGTCGTGCGCAGGAGGCTGCCGTTGCGGGTCGCCCCTATGCCGAAAAGCTCGAAGCAGTCATGGCTTCGCTCGCTTCGAAAGTGACCGTCAGCGCGTCATCGCCGAAACTGCTCGCAGGCACCGGCAAAGATCAAGTCCACCTGATCGTCGTCGCGACGTCCGAGCGCGGGCTTGCGGGCGCATTCAACACCAATATTGTCCGCGCCGCGCGCAAGAAAGCCGAAGAACTGGAAGCTGCGGGCAAAACCGTGCGCTTTTACATTGCCGGCAAGAAAGGACGTGTTCTCAAGCGTTTTTATCCGGCGCAGGTCGTGCACGATCAGGAAGTCGGGCACATCAAAAAGCTCACATTTTCCGATGCGCAAGTCGTTGCCGTAGACCTGATGGCACGCTTCGAAGCAGGCGAATTCGATGTTGCGCATCTGTTTTTTGCAAGGTTTCAGTCGGCGCTGGTTCAGAATCCGACGGGCATTCAGATAATTCCGGTCCCCTTGGCAACAGCGGTCGAAGCCAGCGCTGGCATGGCAGCTGTCGAATACGAACCCGACGAAGAAGCGCTGCTCGCCGACTTGCTACCACGCAACGTTGGCATCCAACTGTTCCGCGCGATGCTCGAAAACGCCGCCTCCGAACAGGGCAGCCGCATGACCGCAATGGATAACGCCACGCGCAACGCCGGCGACATGATCAACCGCCTGACCATCCAATACAACCGCACGCGACAGGCGGCGATCACGACCGAACTTATCGAAATCATCGCTGGCGCAGAAGCGCTCTAACGACACCCGAAAGCAGGAAACGAAAAATGGCAACCGCAGCCCCCACAGCCGACAAGCCCGCCCGCAAGCCCCGCGTCGCAAAAGCCGCCATGCCCGAGAGCAACGTCGTGCCCATTCAGACATCGAACAATGTCGGCGCGATTTCGCAGGTCATCGGCGCGGTCGTCGATGTGACTTTCGAAGATCAGCTTCCCGCGATTTTGTCGGCGCTAGAAACCGATAACAACGGCGTCCGCGTCGTTCTCGAAGTCGCGCAGCATCTCGGCGAAAACACTGTTCGCACTATCGCGATGGAAGCGACGGAAGGCCTCACCCGTGGCCAGCGCGTCGTCGATACCGGCTCGCAAATCCGCATGCCCGTGGGTCCCATGACACTCGGCCGCATCATGAACGTCATTGGCGAGCCGATCGACGAGCGCGGCCCCATTGGAGCGACGCAAACTGCACCGATCCACGCCAAAGCCCCCGAATTCGTGGACCAGTCGACCGAAAGCGCGATTCTGGTGACCGGCATCAAAGTCATCGACCTGCTCGCGCCCTATGCGCGTGGCGGCAAGATCGGGCTGTTCGGCGGGGCAGGCGTTGGAAAAACGGTTCTTATTCAGGAGCTGATCAACAACATCGCCAAGGGCCACGGCGGCGTGTCGGTGTTCGCAGGCGTTGGTGAACGTACGCGCGAAGGCAATGATCTCTATCATGAATTTCTCGATGCGGGCGTTATCGCCAAGGACGCCGACGGCAACCCGACGCCCGAGGGATCGAAGGTCGCGCTCGTGTTCGGCCAGATGAACGAGCCTCCCGGCGCGCGTGCCCGCGTTGCCTTGTCGGGCCTGACGATCGCCGAATATTTCCGCGATACCGAAGGGCAGGACGTGCTGTTCTTCGTTGATAACATTTTCCGCTTCACGCAAGCCGGTTCGGAAGTGTCCGCGCTGCTTGGCCGTATCCCCTCGGCGGTGGGTTATCAGCCGACGCTGTCGACCGACATGGGGGCTCTGCAGGAACGCATCACCTCGACGAACAAGGGCTCGATTACGTCGGTGCAGGCGATTTACGTCCCCGCCGACGACCTCACCGATCCGGCGCCTGCGACGTCGTTTGCCCACTTGGACGCAACGACCACGCTCAACCGTGCGATTTCCGAACTCGGCATCTATCCGGCGGTCGATCCGCTTGACTCGACGTCGCGCGTTCTAACCCCTGCCGTTGTTGGCCAGGAACATTACGATACGGCCCGCAAGGTTCAGGAAACCCTGCAGAAATACAAGTCGCTGCAGGACATCATTGCCATTCTCGGCATGGACGAACTTAGTGAGGACGACCGCCTGACCGTCAGCCGCGCGCGCAAGATCCAGAAGTTCCTGTCGCAGCCGTTCCACGTCGCCGAAGTCTTCACTGGCATCAGCGGCAAGTTCGTGCAGGTCGAAGACACGGTAAAGTCGTTCAAGGCGGTCGTCGATGGCGAATATGACCATCTGCCCGAAGCAGCATTTTACATGGTCGGCGGCATTGAAGAAGCTGTCGCCAAGGCGCAGAAGCTGGCCGAGGACGCCTGAGTGGCCGACATCCACTTCGAACTCGTCACACCCGAACGTGCGGTGCTTAGCACTGATGCACACATGGTTGTCGTGCCCGGCAGCGAAGGCGACATGGGCATCCTTGCAGGTCACGCGCCGGTCATGACGACGATCCGCGACGGCGAAATTCGGGTTTATTCAAACCCGACTACAATCGTACAGCGTATCACGGTGGCGGGCGGGTTTGCCGAGGTTAATGAAGCCGGATTGACAATTCTTGCCGAAGCCGTTGTCTCAAGCTGACACCGACATCCGCGACTGTCGGTCAGACGCGAAGATTATCGCAAAGCACATCATCACCATCATCGTCTCGCGCGCAAAGTGGAGAATACCGTCGAACAGCGCCATTATCAGAAGCGCATCGAGCATGATGATTATGGGAACGACGATGGGCATCCTTCGCCCGATAAGGTGCGCCTTGAACGTCGCATAGCCGAGCAGCGCAAACGCCGGTATCGCACCAGCGAGCCCCCAGTCGGACAGGAATTGCACTACGAAATTATGCGGTTGGACGTGCCGTGCCATCTCGGGCGGCATTGCCCATCTGGATGAGCCGCTTCCTAGGCCGAAGACAGGTGATTCGGCAAAAGCACCAAGCATTGCCCTCCACATTGCCATGCGGCCGCTGCTCGTGCCGTTTGGTGTCGAATAATCTTGAGGCGCAAAAAGCTGAAAGACGGGATCACCCATCGGCGCGAACAAGGGCCCCAGTAGCGCGCCAACCGCTATGCATAATGCGACCTTCACACTCCGCCCGACCGGAGGCCGCACGCGCAACAGTACGAAACCGATTAGCAGCGCGCCGAAAAGGCCAACGACGGCTGCGCGTGTCCCCGTCCAGACAGTCAGTCCGCTCATGAAGATGATCACGGCCATGTGAAACAACTGATGCCGATTGTCCCTACGCATCAGCGCACTGGCCACGATCAGGGTCAGCAATGCGCCACAAACCGCGCCAAAGAGTCGCACCGATATGAACCCGGGTATCGAGGCTTGCCAGACGATCACTTCGCCGAGTGCCAAGCTGGCATCTGTCGCCGACCAAAAATGAACGGTCGTCAGTATGGCGACGACGGACAACCCGACGCACATCGCTGTTTGCATGTGGCTGACTGAATCTGCGTGTGTGACCGCTAATCGATCCGACAAAGCGAACGCGAAACCTATCTGTATCAGCGTGCCGACACAAAGCAGTGATGCAAAGGCCGATATAGGCGAATAAAGGGCAGAACTCAGCCAGAATGTCGTGGCAAACCACAGTCCGAGAAGCTGCACCGGCCACGGCAAATTGCGCCATTGCGCAAGGGGGCTCCACCCGCCCCGAAGTGCCCAGAGCAAGAATGCGAGTTGGGCAAAAAGAATTATCGCACCGCTTTGGCGCAACATTTCAAGCAAGGGAGATGTCGTCTGGAAACTGTACGCCCGGTGGACGATTGCCGTCGCGATTAGCAGCCCCGACCACAAAATGCCGAGGTCACGAAGCGTGACGGTCGTCGAAGAGGCGTGTGATTTGACGAATGAGGGGAACGCACTGGCCATGGCTCCCGATAACCGGATCTGATTAAGGTTGCGTTAGTCAATATGAGCTTCTTACCGTCGCCGTCACGGATCTCCCGCGGTCGTTTGACTAATGCAACGCGCGGTAAAAGAATTATTCGTTCGGGTTACTGGTGGTAACTTTGTCCGAGGCGGACGGTGCTTCGAGCAGCGCGCGTGCGGCCTCGCGTACTTCGGCACTGTGCGGATTGTTCAACAGCGGTACCAATACCGCGCGTGCTTCGACGCCTTTACCGTCCGTAACAAGGCGTCTGGCCAGTTTCATCCGAACATTACTGACTTGCGGCACAAGCTGGAGCGCTCTGCGCAGGCCATCGACGGCAATCTCGGGCGCGGGGATGCCTTCCTCCAGATAGGTGTCATAATATTCTGTCAGCGCGAACGGATCATTGGGTGCCGCACGATTTGCCTTGACGATCAGCTTGCGCACGGTGGGCCATCCGGTAGGAACGGCGGACTTGCGTGTTTGTACGGCAGCGATCCGGGCCCGTCTCAATAACGCGCGCGCGTTATTCGGCCTTTTGGCAATCAGGGTGTCGTTGGCCAATGCCGCTACGCCGAGATCTTCAGCGTCGAGCGCGCCTTCGGCCAGCATTTCCAGCGCCACCGGCTCGTCGGGATAACGCAGCGCATTTTTCTGCGCGTCGCGAAAGAACAGGTCGACTTCCTGTTTACTGTTCGACCATTGCACGAATTGCATCAGCAAAGGCATCGTGGCAGCTTCCGCTATATTCAGTGGCGTGATCGTAATCTGCGCCACCGGCGGTTTCTAACCCATGATCTTTCGCGTCGTGATGCGCCGGGCCAATGCGTATTTCATAAGCGCATCCTTCAGCACCTCGAGATCGCCAAACGCTGCTCTCGCCGCCTTCAGCGGGTCGTCGCCACGTCCGTAATCGCGGAGATATCTGTCGAACTGTGTTTTGCGTTCGCTGTTGATCATCAGATAATGGGTAAGCACCCACGACCAAGCGTAAAATCGTGCGGTTTCGTCGGCAGACATCTTGCCAGGGTCGGCTGCGAGCATTCGGTCCATCGACAAGGGCTTGCCGAGTGCAATCGAATAGGCACGGTGCATTGCGGGCATGCCGATGCTGACTGAGCCGTCCTTGTTGAAAGCTGTGGTCGAGTAGAATTCGGCAAATCCCTCGACAAACCAAGCCGGGTAGCCGCGCGGAAAGTGCTGCAGCATGAAATGGTGCGCATATTCGTGATACAAAACGATATCTGCGCTGAGTTCATACGGGCTTACGCCTCCTGTGCCGCGTGGCACGAAGATATAGGATCCGGTGATCTTGGCACTGTAAAAACCGGCTACGTTGCTTGAGCCAGCCCCCATGGCGCGCCGCACCCCGGCTTCGCCATCGACAGCAAAAACCTGAAGCTTCGGTGTGTCCGGATCAAGCTCGACGCCCGTCTGCACGCGCAAAAGGCTGCTGAACAGCTCCAGTCGGCGCGTAAACTTGTCGATCGATTGTGCGTCTATGTTCGAATAAACGACAAAGTTAGCTGACTCAGCACGATGCCATGCAGCATTGACTTGGCTCGGCGAGAAAAAAACCAGTAAAACAACGATCCAGCGCATTGCCCGCCCCCCCAAGCCCACGCAATGATACTGACGGTGAATTGCGTCGCAAGCGTTACACAAAACTGTAAGGATCGACATCGACGGTAACGCGAACGCCGCGCGGCCATTCAAGTGCGCCGAGCCATTCGCGGATGACGTCCTGAATGCCGAGCGAACGGCGAGCGTGCACGAGTAAACGTTGGCGATGCCGTCCACGCAACATCGCGAGTGGGGCGGGGGCGGGACCGTATGTGTCCATGCCGTCCATTTTTGGCGCGGCGCGGGCGATAGCTTTGGCAGTCGCTTCGGCATCGCGAAGATTTTCGGATGAGACAATGATTGCGGCCATCCGCCCGAACGGCGGGGCGTTGGCTTCACGGCGGCTTTCGGTTTCGGCGGCGTAAAACGCCTCGGCATTACCCGAAACGAGCGCGCGTATCACGGGGGCGTTGGGGTCATGCGTCTGCACGAAGACACGACCCGGCTTGGTCCCACGACCGGCGCGCCCGCTGACTTGTGATATCTGCTGGAAACTGCGCTCGGCTGCGCGCAGGTCACCGCCCTGAAGTCCGAGATCGGCATCGATGACGCCAACGAGTGTCAAGTTCGGGAAATGATAGCCCTTCGTCACAAGTTGGGTACCGATCACGATGTCGATGTCGCCGGCTTCCATCCGCCCGACGAATTCGGCGGCTTTGGCAGGCGACCACAGCGTATCCGACGTGACGATGACGCGCCGTGCCGCCGGGAATAGCAGCCCAACTTCGTCGGCAATCCGTTCGACCCCCGGTCCGACGGCAACGAGCGTGTCCTCCTCTTTGCATTCGGGGCAAGCGAGGGGCGGCGGCATCATGTGCCCGCAATGATGACACTGGAGCCGCCCGATCAGGCGATGCTCGACCATCCACACTGTGCAGTTCGGGCATTGGAACCGGTGGCCGCAGGTCCGGCACAGCGTCAAGGGCGCATAACCGCGCCGGTTCAGAAACAGCAGCACCTGCTCGCTACGCCTCAGGACGTCATCGATTGCCCGAACGAGCGTCGGCGCAATCCACCGCCCACGTTCGGGCGTGTCGCTGAGCAAATCGATCGCTGCGATCTCGGGCATTTCTGCGACGCCGTAGCGCCCGGGCAATTTCAGTTCCTTGTAATGCCCCAGCTTCACTTGTGCCTGCGTCTCGATGGCAGGAGTCGCAGTGGCCAGCACAACGGGACAGCCTTCGAACCGCCCACGCATGACGGCGACATCGCGGGCGTGATAATGAACGCCATCTTCCTGCTTGAAGCTGGTCTCATGCGCTTCATCGACCACGATCAGCCCAAGATTGGCATAAGGCAAAAACAGCGCCGACCGCGCGCCGACCGTTACCATAGCCTCGCCGCTGCAGATTGCGCGCCAGGCACGGCGGCGCTGCGACTGGCGCAATCCTGAATGCCAAGCGATCGGCGCGTGCCCGAAGCGCGCCTCGAAACGGCGCAGAAACGGCTCGGTCAGCGCGATTTCGGGAAGCAGAACGAGCGTTTGCTTGCCTAACCGAAGCGCTGTTGCAATGGCTTCGAAATAGACTTCGGTTTTCCCCGACCCCGTAACGCCGTCAAGCAAGGTCGGGGCAAAGGATCCGGCGTCAACGTCAGCAATCAGCGCCGCCGCAGCAATGCGTTGCGCGCCGGACATTGCCGGAGGCCCGAAATCGGGGTCAGGCGTGGGGTAGGGCGCATCGACACTGACTGCTATGGCCTCGATCGCGCCGGTTTTGACGAGGCCGCGGATCACGGCATCTGATACGTCGGCAATAAGCGCCAGTTCACGAACCAGTCCCTGGCGCTCCCCAATCCGTTCGAGCGCCTTTGCCCGTTGGGTGGTGATCCGTTCGGGCAGGACGCCTGTCGCGCGATATTCGATCACGACACGCGCATCGTCGAGCGCGGATGCACTCGACACAGCCATACGCAAGACTGCGGCAGGCGGCGCCAGATAATAATCAGCCGTCCACTCGATCAACCGACGCAGCGGTGCAGCAATCGGCGGCAGGTCGTAGACAGCGGCAAGATTGCGCAGCCGGTTGTCGCCAACCTCGGCGTCCGATGGCATTCGTGCGGCCTCCCAGACAACGCCGGCCAACTGCCGCGGGCCGAGCGGTGCAAGCACGATCGAGCCGGGTGCGACGACCATGCCGTGAGGCACGCGGTAATCGAGCGGGCCAAGGGCCGAATTGAGCAGCAGAACCCGCGCGCGTGACATTGGATTGCCTTAGCCCCTTTCATGGCGATAGCCATTACCGGGTCATGTTCGCGCCCTAATGCGGTTCTGGTGCCCCGTTACTGTCGATATTGGCGCTCCTCATCGCGACGACCTTTGCTGATCCAATCTCAGGACCGTTACGCTAAGGCTGTTTGCGAATATCAGCTAGGTGCCGTGGGTGATCAAAGCCGCGCCGGCGCTAAGAGCCGCACGAATCACTCGGCGTCAACAATCTGTTAGACGCTAGCATCGCGTTACAGACGGAATAGGGCAACGCCGTTTGGTTTTTTGCGCGGAGTTTGGCCGACCAATGCTGATCAGCATTCGCAAAATGATTTTCTAGCGGTTATGGGCAGTCACAAAGGGAGCCCTTCATGAAATTCTTCGTCGATACTGCCGACACTGCCGATATTGCCGAACTCGCTGCAACGGGCTTGCTCGATGGCGTGACGACCAATCCATCATTGATCGCGAAATCGGGGCGAAAGTTCACCGAAGTGGTCAAGGAAATCTGCGGCTTGGTCGAAGGGCCGGTTTCCGCCGAAGTTGTGGCACTCGATTACGCCGGCATGATGCGCGAGGCCGAAATCCTGCGCAAACTGGCGGACAACGTCTGCATCAAGGTGCCGCTGACGATCGACGGGCTCAAGACGTGCAAGGCGCTGACTGGCGAAGGCACGATGGTTAACGTCACACTCTGTTTTGCGCCCGCTCAAGCGCTGCTCGCGGCAAAGGCGGGCGCGAGTTTTATTTCGCCGTTTGTTGGGCGGCTCGATGATATCGGCCAGGACGGGATGGACCTGATCCGCGACATTCGCCTGATCTACGACAATTATGCGTTCGACACTGAAATCCTCGTCGCCAGCGTGCGCCATCCGGTCCACATCCTGGAAAGCGCGCGGATCGGCGCTGACGTCATGACAGCGCCGCCAGCCGTCATCAAAGCGCTTTTCCATCACCCGCTGACCGACAAGGGCATTGCTGGCTTCATGGCCGACTGGGTGAAAACGGGGCAGACGATTGCGTGAAGTCATTGCTTTTGCCGAGCATCTGACGCGTGACCGACGTCGATCGGTGCATACCGTCAGGGCCTATGCTGCAACGGCTGAACGGCTGATCGAACACCTCGGCGCTGTTCGCGTGCCCGGCCCGCTGGAACTGCGAACGTTCCTTGCCGCACGCCGTGCCGACGGGCTTTGCAATGCCAGCGCAGCGCGCGAGTTATCGGCCGTGCGCTGTTTCCTCGAATTCATCGGTGGTGCCGATGCAAGCCCCCGGATGAGGGGCCCGCGCGTTAAAAAAGGCGTGCCGCGACCTGTTTCACCCGCCGAAGCGATTGCGCTCGCAGAAAATGTCGCGGGCGCGCAGGACGAAGCCTGGATTTCGGCGCGTGACTGGGCTGTGTTGCTGCTGCTCTACGGCGCGGGGCTGCGGATCGGCGAGGCCACGGGACTGACGGGCGCCGTTATGCCCCTTGGTGCGACCCTTTCGGTAACGGGAAAGCGTGAAAAGACACGGCTGATACCTTTGCTACCGCAGGTCAGGGCCGCGATTGAAAACTATTGCACGCTGAGCCCATATCCGGTCGCGCGCGATGAAATCCTGTTCAGAGGCGCACGTGGGGGTCCGCTCAGCCCGGCGATCATCCGTCGGTCGGTGCGCATTGCACGCGGGCGGCTTGGGCTCGCAACACGGACGACACCCCATGCCTTGCGCCACAGTTTTGCAACGCACCTGCTCGCGCGCGGCGCTGATCTGCGCAGTCTCCAGGAACTGCTCGGTCACGCAAGCCTGTCATCGACGCAGGTCTACACCTCGGTCGATGCGGCGCATTTGCTTGACGTCTATCGCAACGCGCACCCGCGGGCTTAACGGAACGGCGGCTCGTTGAAGGCCCGTAGTTTCCGCGAATGCAATTTCTCCCCCTCACGGCGCAACTCGTTACAGGCTTCGATCCCGATCCGCATATGCTCGTTTATTGCTCGTTCATAAAAGCGGTTTGCTTGTCCCGGCAATTTAAGTTCACCGTGTAAGGGTTTGTCGGAAACACATAATAATGTGCCGTAGGGCACGCGGAAGCGATAGCCCTGCGCGGCAATCGTGGCACTCTCCATATCGATACCGACGGCACGGCTTTGCGAAAACCGGAGCGCGGATTTCGAGAACATCAGTTCCCAATTGCGGTCGTCGGTTGTCACGATCGTGCCCGTGCGCAGGCGTCGCTTCAAAACCTCGCCGCTCTCTCCCGAAACCGTTTCGGCCGCGCGCGCCAGTGCCTGCTGCACTTCGGCAATCGCGGGCACGGGAATTTCGGGGGGCAGGACATCATCGAGGACATGATCGTCGCGGAGATAGGCATGCGCGAGCACATAATCGCCGATGCGCTGGCTGGGGCGCAGGCCACCGCAATGCCCGATCATCAACCACGCTTCGGGCCGCATGACCGCCATATGGTCGGTGATCGTCTTTGCGTTCGAGGGGCCGACGCCGATATTGACGAGCGTGATTCCACTCCCGTCCTTGGCGCAGAGGTGCCATGCAGGCATCTGGTGCCGCCGCCACGCGCTGTCGGTGATCGCGGCTTCGGGGTCTTGCGTATTTCGGTCCACGACGACGCCCCCAGCACCCGACAGATGCGTGTAATTGCTGTCGCCTTTCAGCTGCTCGATCGCCCAGCGCGCAAATTCGTCGACATAGCGGTGGTAGTTGGTGAACAGCACATATTTCTGAACGTCTTCGGGCGGTGTTCCCGTGTAGTGCCGCAGCCGCGCGAGCGAGAAATCGGTGCGCAAGCCATCGAACAGCGCAAGCGGTCGTGGCCCGCCTTCGCCAACATCAAAAATGCCATCGGCAATTTCGTCACCGATATGCGCAAGCTCGGTCGTCGGGAACCATCGCGCCAGTTCGGTTGCGCTGATGTCGTCAAGGTCCATGTCGGCGTCGAGCACATAGGGGAACGGAATTTCCTGCCGCCCTGCACCGACTTCGACCGTCACGTCATAATCGGCAATCAGCAGATCGAGCTGTTCGGTCAGGTAGTCGGCGAACAGCCGCGGCTTGGTGACTGTCGTCACATAGTGCCCAGCCTGAGTCAGCCGCCCGAACGATCGCAGCGGGATCGGGCCATTTTCTTCGCCCGAATATTGGACGCGGATTTCGGGATAGGCAAAGCTGCCATCGCTGCGCGCGGCGCTGTCGGGTCGGGTGCCGTTCAGCACATAGGCCTGGATGGCGTCGCGCAGTCGCGTCGTGGCTGCAGTAAATAGCGTGTCGAGCTGATCGACCAGTGAACGTCCGGTTTGCGTTGTCATGCCAGCGGGTTACGCAATGATCGTGACACGGGCAAGGCGGGCGGGTTTACCTGACCAATGTCAGGCGCGTGCGATTGCGTTTCAGCCATTCGCTTTTGCCGTCGTCGAGGAAATCGACTTCCTTGAGCGTTTCAAGTGCATCGCCGTCGCGTACCGTCGTCAGGCGCAGCACCGCCGGGCGGTTATCGTCGCTGCTTTTGGTTTCCTCGACGATCGTCCAATGTGTCGCATCCTTAGCCGCGCCATCGAGGCGAACGGTGTAGGACGTGAGCTCGGCGCTGCGGCCCTTGCGAAACGTCGCTGTCGTGACTGCGCCTTTGGCTTGATCGAACAGTTCGACGGTCGTGATCTGCACAATGCCGACTTTCGGGCCGTCATCGAACTGAGATTTGCGGATCATGGTGGCGCCATCGCCCTGGTCTTCGATCAAGGTTTTGACGGGAATGCCGAACCATTTGTTTGCGCTGTAATCGAGATATTCGAGCGAGCCCGACCACGAACCGGCCAAGGATGCGCGCGCGGTCGAAATATCGACGACAGGCGGCGCAGCAGCAGTCGAAACCGATGCCGCGCCGATCAGCAACGCCGCTGTCAGGCTCACAGTTGCTCGAGCATATATTCGGCGGCACTCACGCGAAATTCGCCGCCTTCTTCGACGTTCAGCTGTTCGACAGTGCCGTCATTCACCACCATCGAAAACCGCTGGCCGCGCGTGCCCATGCCGAATTTACTGCCGTCCATCGTCAGGCCCAGCGCCGTCACGAATTCAGCATTGCCGTCCGCCAGCATCGTGACTGCAGATGCGCCGCCGGCCTTGCCCCATGCGCCCATGACGAATGCATCGTTAACCGCCGTGCAGGCAATCTCGTCGATGCCCTTGGCATGCAAGTCGGCGGCCTTTTCGACAAAGCCGGGCAGATGTTTGGCCGAACATGTCGGCGTAAACGCGCCGGGTACAGAAAACAGCGCTACCTTGCGCCCTGCGAAGAATTCATCAGTGGAGACCGGGGCAGGGCCAGCGTCGGTCACCTTGGTCAGCATGCCTGCGGGGATTTTGTCGCCAACTGAAATCGTCATCGGTGGTCTCCTGTGAGTCGCGGTCCGCGCTCGTTTCGCGCCTCGGTTCGTCGCATGCAAGCTGCGTTAAGCATTTTCGTCAAGATTTCGGCAATCGCGCGGCGGCACCTTGCGGCTGTCACCAGCGGGGAGAAATGCCATGGTCAGAACGTTCGTAATTGCACTCGCCGCCATGGCGATCGTTGTCGCACCCGCACAAGCGGCATGCTGGAAAGCCGATCAGGTCGATGCGGCCAAGGTCCGCGATTTCGAAACCATGCTGATGGTTTCTGCACTTCGATGCCGCGCGAATGGCAACATGCTGGCGCGCTACAATCGTTTCGTCGTGCAGGCCCGCCCGGCGTTGACGCAGGTAAACGACGCACTGCGCGCTTATTTCGCCGAGGCCGTGGGGCCAAGCCGTGCGCTCAACGCCTATGACAGTTACGTCACACGGGTCGCCAATCGTTACGGTGCAGGCGCCGACGGGCTCAGTTGCGCCGATCTGAGTTCGATTACCGATGCCGCTGTTGCCGAGCGGCCGAGCTTTCGTGCGCTTGCAGAACTCGCCGACCGGGCAGGGGTCCAGCCATTGCTCAAGGGCAGTCGCTGCGATGTCGTAATGGCGCGCCGCTAAACATATAAAGAAATCTTTATATTTGCTTTTGGGCTTCGGCAGCAGTAGGCTGCGGGGAATTCCAACCTGATCCGGAGATTTCCCGTGGCCACCGCTGCTGTGCTGAACAACGCTGATTACGTCATTGCCGACATCGATCTTGCAGGCTTTGGCCGTCGTGAGATCGATATTGCCGAAACCGAAATGCCCGGGCTGATGGCACTTCGCAGTGAGTTCGGCGCATCCAAGCCGCTGACGGGCGCGCGCATTGTCGGGTCGTTGCACATGACGATCCAGACCGCAGTGCTGATCGAGACGCTGACGGCGCTCGGTGCCGATGTGCGCTGGGCAACGTGTAACATTTTTTCGACGCAGGATCACGCCGCTGCTGCCATTGCAGCTGCGGGCATCCCGGTATTTGCGATCAAGGGCGAGAGCCTTTCGGATTATTGGGATTATGTCGGTCGCATCTTTGACTGGGGCACGCAGACATCGAACATCATTCTCGACGATGGCGGCGATGCAACAATGTTTGCACTCTGGGGCGCAAAGCTCGAACGTGGCGAAGAATTCGGCGAACCCGAAAACGAGGAAGAAGTCGAATTCCAGCGCGCGTTGAAAGCATTCGTAAAAGCGCGTCCAGGCTATCTGACCGAGACCGTAAAAAATCTGAAGGGCGTTTCGGAAGAAACCACGACGGGCGTCCACCGCCTCTATGAAATCGCGAAAAAGGGCGAACTTCCCTTCCCCGCGATCAACGTGAACGACAGCGTGACCAAGTCGAAGTTCGACAATCTTTACGGCTGCAAGGAATCGCTGGTCGACGCGATCCGCCGCGCGACCGACGTGATGCTCGCGGGCAAAGTCGCGTGCGTTGCTGGTTTCGGTGATGTCGGCAAGGGTTCGGCGCAGTCGCTCCGCAACGGCGGCGCGCGCGTGATGGTAACCGAAGTCGATCCGATCTGCGCGCTCCAGGCCGCGATGGAAGGCTTTGAAGTGGTCACGATGGAAGAAGCCGTCACGCGCGCCGATATTTTCTGCACCGCGACGGGCAATGCCGACGTGATCACTGCCGACCACATGAAGGCGATGAAGCCGATGTCGATCGTCTGCAACATCGGCCATTTCGACAGCGAAATCCAGATTGCCGCCCTCTCGAACTACAAGTGGACCGAAGTGAAGCCCGGCACCGACCTCGTCGAGTTTCCCGATGGCAAGCAGATTTTGATCCTCGCCAAGGGTCGCCTCGTAAATCTCGGCTGCGCGACGGGCCACCCGTCTTTCGTGATGTCGGCAAGTTTCACCAATCAGGTGCTTGCGCAAATCGAATTGTGGACCAAGAGCGAAAACTACAAGAACGAAGTCTACGTCCTGCCCAAGCACCTCGACGAGAAAGTCGCGATGCTCCACCTCGAAAAGCTCGGCGTGAAGCTGACTGTGCTGAGTGAAAAGCAGGCGAGTTACATCGGCGTTTCGACAAGCGGTCCCTTCAAGCCCGATCATTATCGCTATTGAAGCAAACTCATCCGGTCCCCTCCACGCATTCGTGGCGGGGGTCGGATGCTGCCCCTTCCAATCCGCCCCGTAATCCCTCTAAGGCACCCGCAATGAACGGCTGCCCTTACGCATGATTACGCTGACCACGACACAAGCCGCAATTGCGGGCGTCATCCTGGCAATCTGGCTTTGTGCGGCGGCTTGGGCTGTCGTGACTGGGTTGCAGATGCGTAGACGCGCCGAGCATGCGGCCGACCAGGCGGGCCGCTTGGCAGCGCTGCTCGAGTCTGCGCCCGCTCTGTCACTGGTTGTTCGCGCTGACGGCCGCGTCGAAGCCCAAACACGGCTGGCGGATTGGCTCGGTTTGCCGCGCGTACCGACGTTTATTGCCGATTTTGCGGCAAAAGACGCCGGTTTGACGCACGCCGATGCTGCAACGCTGGTTGCCGAAGTCGCCGCCGCCCAGCGCACGGGCAAAACCTTTACGCTTTCCATGCGCGCTGTCGGGTCAAACCGGACATTGCTTTTGCGCGGCAGTCCGGCGGCATCGGCGTTTGGCGCACGGGGCGGCGTGATCGTCTGGATATTCGATGCCACCGACAGTCAGGTAGAAATCGGGCGTTTGGGGGGGGAGGTCACGCGTCTCGGGCGCGCTTTCGCTGCATTGTCGCAACTGATCGAGGCAGCGCCGATTCCGATGTGGCATCGCGGGCCCGATCTGCTGCTCACCCTCGTCAATCGTGCCTATGTCGATGCAGTGGACGCGGCCGACGCCGATGATGTGATTGCGCGCGGCCTCGAGCTGGTCGAACCCGGCACCGGCACCAGCCCACTTGCCGCCGCCGCTGCGGCACGCGATGCGGGTGAATTGCGCGCGCGCGATGTGCCTGCCACGATCAATGGACAGCGTCGGTCGATGCGCGTTGTCGATGTGCCTTTGGGTGAATCCGGCGTTGCGGGTTATGCGCTCGATAATGACGAGCTCGACCGCGCCAAAGCGGCCTTTCGCCGTTTTGCCGATACGCAGCGCGATACGCTTGACCGCCTGTCGGCCGGCGTTGCGCAATTCGATGCAGACCGGACGCTGACTTTCTGCAATCTGCCGTTTCAACGCATTTTCGGCATCAAGAACGAATGGATCGCCGACCGGCCCGAGTTCGATCGTGTGCTGGAGCGAATGCGCGAGGCGGGGCGTGTTCCCGAAGCGCGCGATTTCCCCGCATGGAAGGCAGAACGGCGCGGCTGGTTCACAGCGGTCGGCGGTGCGGAAGAAGAAGCATGGCTGCTCCCGGGCGGGGCGCATCTTCGCGTGCTCGCCCAGCCGTTGCCCGATGGCGGACTGTTGCTGGTTTTCGAAGACCGCACCGAACAAATCCAGCTTGCCAGCGCGCGTGATACCCTGCTTCGCGTCCGCGAGGCAACGTTCGACAATCTTTTCGAGGCCGTCGGCGTGTTCGCGTCGGACGGGCGTTTGCACCTGTGGAACAACAAGTTCCGCGATGTGTGGGGCTTCGAGGACAGCCTGCTGGCGCAACACCCGCGTGTCGACAAGCTGGCCGAAAATGCAGCGTCACGGCTGACAAATCCGGCGCGCGCGGCATTGATTCGCGACCTCGTTCGTGGCGCGACTGTCGAGCGCAAGTCGCGTGGTGGACGGGTTGCGTTCAAGGATGGACGACATTTCGAGTTTGCCGCTGTACCGCTACCCGACGGCAATGCTCTGTTTACGATGCTCGACATTACCGACAGCCGCCGCGTCGAGCGCGTTCTGCGTGAACGGGCCGACGCTTTGATTGCCGCAGATAAAGTGAAGACCGCGTTTGTTGCCAATATAAGCTACGAATTGCGCACACCGCTCACGTCGATCAGCGGCTTTGCCGAGATGCTCGACAAAGGATATGCCGGCGAATTGTCGAAGCCATCGCAGGACTATGTCAAGGCGATCCTCGATTCCGTCAGCACGCTGGGAACGCTGATCGACGAGGTTTTGCTGACGACACAAAATGACGCGGGGCTCGTCGGCGTGGACCGCGAAACGGTTGATCTGCTGCACATACTCGATGCAGTTGCCGCTGAATTCGAAGATACAGCCGCAAGCAAGAAGCAGGAACTTGTCACCGACTTCCGGGCCGACGTGGGACGCGTCGAGGGCGATGCAAAGCGCCTGCGCGCTGCCGTCGCTGCACTCCTCGAGGCGGCAATCGCCACGACCCAGTCGAAAGGGCGCATCCTGCTCCACGCCAGCGGCACGCCTGAAAGCGCGGTGATCGTCGTTTCCGACAATGGACCAGGCGCGGAAAGCGCTGACATCGGTCAAGTCCGTCTCGTTGTCGAGGCCCATGGCGGGCAGTTGACGCAATTGTCCGAGGTGGGACAAGGCACTGTCGTAAAGATAGAATTGCCGCGCTGATGTGGCTTGCCGATGCCGACGTTACCGAATCGGCAGGGGCATTGCTCGGTGCGCACATCGAACTAGGCGACGTCATCGCGATTTCCGGTCCGCTCGGAGCCGGGAAGACGTGTTTCACGCGCGGGCTCATTCGGGCGATGGGGTTTGACGGCGATGTGCCGTCGCCGACGTTCGGCATTGTCATTCCCTATTCGCCGCCTGACGTTCGCCTGCCGCTGTGGCATGTTGATCTTTACCGGATTGAATCCCTCAACGAGATACAAGAGCTTGGACTGGACGATGCCCGTGCTGCTACCGTGCTGGTAATCGAATGGCCCGAGCGCATGGGGTCGGCATTGTGGCTCGACGCCCTGCAGCTTGATTTGAGCGTGGAAGGCAATGGCCGGCGCTTGACAGCCACTGTCCCGCCGTCATGGGACGCGCGATGGCCCTTCCTATGACTCCGCCCCTTGCGGCGCCTGAATTTCTTGCGCGGTCCGGCTGGGGAGAGGCCCAAATCCTGCCGCTTGCAGGCGATGCATCGTTTCGACGCTATTTCCGGGTTATTGCCCAAGGGCGCAAGGCTGTGCTGATGGATGCGCCGCCGCCGCATGAGGATCCGCGTCCTTTCGTTAACGTTGCCGAGCATCTAATCGGCATCGGCCTTCGCGCGCCGGCCATACTGGCGTGCGATCTCGACGCTGGATTGTTGTTGATCGAGGATTTTGGCGATCATCGGATGCGCGAAATCGTAGATGCTGATTTGTCCTGCGAAGCCGATATCTATTGCGGGGTCGTCGATGTCCTTATCGAACTTCATCGCCATGCGCCTGCAAAATTGCCCCGCCACGGTCTTGACGACTGGATCAGCGAAGTGGGCTTGTTCACCAAATGGTATTGCCCACAACTGGGTCTGCGGATCGACGAAAGTGGTTTTCGCCGGGCTTGGCGCGAAGTCCTGGCGCCGATTGATTGCAGCTCGGAACGCTGGGTAACCGAACTGCGCGATTATCATGCCGAGAACGTCATGCTGACCGATGGTCGCGGGACAGCGCGTTATGGGCTGCTCGACTTTCAGGATGCGCGTGTCGGTCACCCCGCCTATGATCTCGTGTCGATGCTTCAGGATGCGCGGCGCGACGTTTCGCCGGCGATCGAGGCGAGAATGCTGGCCCATTACATGGAAGAAACGGCCCGGCAGCCGGTGTTTGCCAATGCCTATTGGGCGTTGGGGGCACAGCGCAATACCCGTATTCTCGGGCTGTTCGTCCGGCTGTGGAAGCGCGACGGCAAGCCCACGTACCGCGCATTTCAATCGCGCATGTGGCGTTTGCTCGAGCGCGATCTGGCGCATCCGGCGCTCCTGCCGCTGCGCACCTGGTTCGACGCCAACATTCCCGCTGAAGCGCGTGGTGTTGCCTGGGCGCAATACGCGTGAAAGCAAAGTGCCCGATCTTTCTGACGCTGCCGAACAGTATCAAAGTGCCAAAAACGGTAATGGTGATGGCCGCGGGGCTGGGCAAACGCATGCGCCCGCTGACAGCGACCAAACCCAAACCGCTGGTTTCCGTCGCCGGCCAGCCGTTGATCGATCATGCGCTGGCGCGACTGGCGGCGGCCGGTGTCGAACGGGCGGTGG
Organism: Sphingomonas sp.; assembly: GCA_043737475.1. Taxonomy (GTDB): domain Bacteria; phylum Pseudomonadota; class Alphaproteobacteria; order Sphingomonadales; family Sphingomonadaceae; genus Sphingomonas_O. Next base: position 21,004 of record JAYTAP010000094.1, on the reverse strand, counting down.
TCAACGTCCACTATCTCGCCAATGCCATGGAAGCGCATTTGAAGCGCAACCATCACGGTCTCGATATCGTTATTTCGGATGAGCGCAAAACGTTGCTCGAAACCGGCGGGGGGCTGGTCCGTGCCCTCCCGCTGATCGATGCCGACCCGTTTCTGCAAGTGAACAGCGATAACTTATGGGTCAACGGGCCGGTCGATGCTTTCACGCTACTGGCCGACCGCTGGGACGATGCAACCATGGACGCGCTCCTGCTGATGGTCCCGCTGGCGCGTGCCAATTGCCACAAGGGTCGCGGTGACTTCCATCTCGATGCGACAGGCCGCCTTTCCCGCCGCAAGCCCGGGCGGATCGCGCCCTTTGTGTACACCGGGATCCAAATGCTTTCCAAACGGCTGATCACCGACCCGCCTGCCGAAATATTCTCGACCAACGTTTTCTGGGACCGGGCAATTAGGCACGGGCGCGCTTACGGCGTGGTGCATCAGGGCATGTGGTTCGATGTCGGTCATCCCGGCGCGATTTCCGAGGCGGAAGCAATCTTTGCCGATGGCTGACCCGACGGCAGCGTCAGGGCGCGGGGGGCCACGGGTCCTCACTATTCCGGTGCATCGCAACTTCGCCGATGCGCTCGCCAACGGCCTGATCGCAACGCACGGACGCGATCCGTTGGGCTTGGCGCGTGGCATGATCTTGCTGCCGAACAACCGCGCCGTGCGCGCAATTACGGACGCGTTTGTCCGCCGTGCCGAGCCGGGGCTTTTGATGCCGCGTCTTGTTGCCATTGGAGACGTTGGCAGCGATGCAATGGGTGTCGCGCTTGATCCTGCAGGCGGGGAAGCGGTCCCGGCTGCAATCGATCCGCTGGTCAGGCGAATGATCATGGCGCGCACGGTCCAGCAGGTGCGGGCCGAAACGGGGGCAAGGGTCGATGCCGCCGAAGCATTGCGGCTTGCGACCGAACTCGCATCAACGCTGGATACTCTGCTTGCCGAGGATATTCCGGCAAACGCACTGCAGAAACTGGACATTGCAGCCGACTTGTCGCTGCACTGGCAAAAGTCGCTCGATCTGATTGCGATATTGCTCGATCGCTGGCCCGATGAACTTTTGCGGCGCGGGCGCGTGGACCTTGTGACCCGGCGAAACATCTTGCTGCGTCGACAGGCGCAAGCGTGGCGCAAAGCCCCACCGCCGGGATTTGTCGTCGCCGCAGGCATCACGACGTCGGCAATCGCTGTGGCCGAGTTGCTTCGCTGCGTCGCGCGCTTGCCGAATGGCATGGTCGTCTTACCCGGCGTTGATCTGGCCAGTCCGGCGGAAGAATGGGATGCAATCGGCGATCGGAACATCGAAAACCATCCACAGCACCATCTTCGCCTCTTGCTCGACCGGATGGATGTCGCGCGCAGCGACGTCGCGCGGTGGCGTTGGGGAGACGGCAAGGCGCGACAGGCTGTTCGCGCCCGCGCGGTTTCGAATGCGTTTGCGCCCGCCTTTGCCACCAGCAAGTGGAACACCTTGTCATCGTCGCAGCGCAAACTGCCTGGCGTTCGGCTTGCCGAATTTGCCACACCTGCCGACGAAGCGCAGGGCATCGCCATTGCTCTGCGCGAAGCACTGGAAACGCCCGCGCGCACGGCGGCACTCATCACGCCCGACCGGATGCTTGCCGAACGGGTGGTCGCCCACCTGAAGCGATGGGGGATCAACGCCGACGACTCAGGTGGGCGCCCGCTGAACGTGACGCCGCCGGGAACGTTGATCCTTGCCGTGGCTGACGTCGCGATCACGCGCTTTTCACCCGTGGCCCTTCTTTCGTTGCTGAAACATCCTCTGGTGATGTCTGGCGAGGGCCGTCTCGACTGGCTGAAAGGCGTGCGAAGTCTTGATCTTGCTTTGCGCGGGCCGCGCCCGGCGCCCGGTTTGGCTGGACTCGATGCTTACCTGGCCGGTGGTGACGAACGAGTTCGCGGCCTTCGCGCGACTGCTGGAACATGGTGGCGCGACGTCGCCCCGCTGTTCCAGAAACTCGAAGCCGCGTTCGCCGTGCCACGGCCTGCGGCGGCAGATCTGCTTCAGGCCATGCGCACCGTGATCGCGGCGACAACGGGCGATACCGCATGGTCCGGACCGGCGGGTAAAGCAGCTGCCAAGCTTTTCGCTGATTTTTCCGCTTCGGCGGTCGACGGGCCATCCGATTTCGACGTCGATGCGCTGATCCCGATGCTCCAGCAATTGCTTGGCGAAATTGCCGTGCGGCCGCCACAGGGTGGCCATCCGCGGATCGCCATCTGGGGGCTTCTCGAGGCGCGGTTGCAGTCTGCCGATCTGCTCATCTGCGGCGGATTGAACGAAGGCGTTTGGCCGACAAGTGCGACGCCTGACCCGTGGCTCGCGCCCAAAGTCCGCATCGAACTTGGCCTTGGCGGGCTGGACCGGCGCGTTGGCCTGGCCGCGCACGATCTTGCAACGGCGCTTGGCGGACGTGAGGTTTTGCTGACGAGAGCGAAACGCGATACGCGGTCGCCGACGATCTCCTCGCGTTTCGTGCTGCGCTTGGCTGCAATGCTAGGGGGCATTGTCCGCGACGATCGGATCGTGGCGCTGGTGCAGGCAATTGACGCCCCCGGTGGTCCGGCACGGCTTGCCACCCGCCCCGCGCCGTCGCCAATTGCCGTGATCCGTCCCAGAGTGATTTCGGTCACCGATGTAGACCGACTGAAAGCCGATCCTTTCGCGTTTTATGCAAAGGCCATGTTGCGCCTGTCGTCCCTTGATGCTGTCGATGCCGAGCCGACGGCCGCGTGGCGCGGCAATATGGTTCATGACATTTTCGATAAATGGTTTCGCGATGATGCGCTTGACCCTGACAAGCTGAGCGCGCGGGTGACGGCCTTGTTTGCCGATCCCGGTATGCACCCGGTAACGCGCGCGATGTGGCAGCCCCGCTTGGTCGAAGCGATCGAGTGGATTGCCGAGCAAGTCGAAGCCGACAGGTTTGCCGGTCGCGATGTGCTCGAAAGCGAGATAAAAGGATCAATCGAGATCGCCGGTGTGACTCTCAAGGGCATCGCAGACCGCATCGACCGTAGCGAACGCGGCCTTGCCATTGTCGATTATAAGACCGGGGCACCGCCCAGCACAAAGGCTGTCGAGCTAGGATTTTCGATGCAGCTCGGGTTGCTTGGCCTGATTGCCGAACGCGGCGGCTTCGACGGCGTTTCGGGCACACCGACGACGTTCGAATATTGGTCGCTGGCGAAGAACAAGACGGATGGGTTTGGCATGCGGACGTCGCCTGTCAAAGCCAAGAGCACGACTTTAACGGCGGAGAATTTTGTCGAGACCGCAGCGCATCGGTTCACCGAAGCGGCCGAACTATGGCTGACCGGCAACGAGCCGTTCAAAGCAAAACTTCATCCCGAATATGCACCCTATGGTGACTTTGATCACTTGATGCGGCTGCAGGAATGGTACGGCCGTGAAAGCTAAGCGAACTCTGCTATCCCCCGAGCAGCTTGAAGCCTCCGATCCCGGAGAACATGTGTGGCTGTCTGCGTCGGCAGGCACAGGCAAAACCTCAGTGCTCGCTGCGCGCGTGCTTCGGCTTCTGACACGACAGGTCGAACCCGATACGATCCTGTGCCTGACTTTTACCAAGGCTGGCGCGGCCGAAATGGCCGAACGTGTTCATGCGACGCTCGCTCGCTGGGTACAGGCAGACGACGCCGAACTGTTCCAGGAGCTGGAAGCGCTCGGCGAGCCGTCAGGCCCGGACGAGCGGAAACGTGCGCGAACGATTTTCGCCGGGGTGCTGGAATCGCGCGGCGGTGGTCTTCGGATCATGACGATTCATGCTTTTTGCCAGACCCTGCTGGCCGGTTTTCCCTTGGAAGCCGGCATTGCCCCCGGTTTCCGTCCGCTCGAGGGGCGCGAGGAAGCGGCGTTGGTGCAGACTGTTCTGGCCGAACTCGTCATTCAGGCAGAGTACGAAGGCGACACGCGGTTACTCGGAGATTTGCGTGCGCTCAGCTTGCGGCGGGGCGAGACGGACGCTGTTGCCTTTCTGAAACGAGCGGCGTCGGCTGTCGAAGCGCTCGAGATGCTTGGGCCGCGGCTCGATGCGACGATCCGGACCGCGATGGATATCCCGCTTGCGTTTGAGGCGAGCCAAATTGGGGCTGCCTGTGGCGATGGTGCATTCGACCGAACGGCGCTGCTCGATCTCGCGAGAATGTATGCGGCCTGGGGAACCAAGACCGGCGAGCAAGCGGCCGACCGGATTTCAAACTGGCTGCTGGGATCGACAGTATCCCGCGCGAGGGAGTTGTCGCAACTTGCACTCGTATGGAAGACGCAGGCAGGTGAGTTCCGTAAGCAGGGGCCCAAGGAAGCTGGCTTTGCCGCACTCGTCGGGCAGCTTGATTCTTGGTCCGCCAACTTGATCAGTCTCGCTGCGCGTGCAGCCCTCGCCGACGACGTCACGGCCGCGCTCGGCGCTGCACGGCGATATGCACGCGCGTATGCCGACGCAAAGCGCACGCGCGGGCTCGTTGATTTCGACGACCAGATTCAGCTGACGCGCACCCTCCTGCAAGAGGCGGGGATGGGCGACTGGATCCGGTTCAAGCTCGACCAGTCGACCGACCATATCCTCGTCGATGAATCGCAGGACACGAACCGCGCGCAGTGGGACATCGTCGAAGCACTCGCAGGGGAATTCTGGGCGGGCGATGGCGCCAAGCCCGACACGCTGCGCACCATCTTCGCGGTCGGCGATTACAAGCAGGCCATCTATGGATTTCAGGGGACCGACCCGCAGCACTACAAACGTGCGGGCCTGTCGTTCCAGCTAAAGGCCGAGAACGCCGGCAAGCACATGCTTGATTTGTCGCTGGATCAGTCGTTCCGTTCGTCGCCGCCGGTTCTCGATATTGTAGACAGCTTGCTCGATGAACTGGGTGCAGAAGCGCTGGGGCTGGACGCCGCGACGCCATTGCATAAGAGCTTTCACGGCGGGGTAGGCGACGTGCTCCTCTTGCCGCCCGTAACGGCGGAGAACGATCGCGGCGACGACAGCGAGGAAGGCTGGATACCGAGCGCCACGCGCGACCTTGCCACCAAAATTGCGAAACAGGTAAAAATATGGCTTGCCGAGCCGGTCTGGCTGGAAGGCAAGAAGCGGGCGCTTGTACCTGGTGACGTCATGATCCTCGTGCGGCGGCGCAGCGATATTGCGGCATTGCTGGTCGCGCGGCTGCATGAAGAAGGCGTGCCCGTGGCCGGCATCGACCGCTTGCGTCTTGGTGCCCCGCTTGCCGTGCAGGATCTGCTCGCGGCAATGCGCTTCGGCGCGCAACCGCAGGACGATCTCAATCTGGCAAATCTGCTCGTTTCGCCGCTGCTTGGCTGGACGCAGGGTGATCTGTTTGTGATTGCGCACGGGCGGTCGGGCCGATTGTGGGACAATGTTCCGGCGGGCGACGCGCGCAACGCGTTGAACAACATGCTGAATGCGGCTGACAATATAACGCCTTTTGCCTTTCTTGAGGACCTGCTTTCGGGCGCGCTTCAGGGCCGCAAAAAATTGCTGGCGCGGCTCGGAAACGAAGCGCGCGATCCGATCGATGAATTGCTGAATGCGGCGTTGCAGTTCGAACGCGAGGGGATTGCCTCGCTGCAGCAGTTTCTCGACTGGTTCGATCGCGGCGAAACCGAGGTCGTTCGTGACTCGGGCAGCGCGGGTGATGCCGTTCGTGTAATGACGGTGCACGGTGCCAAGGGGCTGCAAGCGCCGCTGGTCATCCTCGCCGATGCCTGTGCCAATCCCGAGCAAGCGCTCGAACGCAACTTCAAATGGAAGATCGACGACATCATCGACGCGTTGCCGATCCCGAGGCCGAGGGGAGCAGAGCGTGCGCTTGTGGCGTCGTTGCAAACGTCGATGGACGACGCCGAAGATAAAGCGCGCAAAGAGCACTGGCGGTTGCTTTACGTTGCAATGACGCGTGCCGAGGAGCGGCTTGTGATTGCGGGATCGTTAGGGCCGCGTGCTGGCGGCGTCGTGCCGGCAGCAAGCTGGCACAGCGCCGTCGAGTGCGCCATGACGCGTATCGGTGCTATCCGATCCGACATTTCGCCCTGGGGCACTGTAACGCGATATGGAAATGCGACCAGCGCACCCGTTGCCGACGGCTCGATTGGTAACGTTGTTTCCGCCAGCAGCGAGCGCCATAGTCAGGCACAACCCGAATGGATCAACCGGCCCGCTCCGCAAGAGGCACGCCCGCCGCGTCCGCTCGCGCCATCGTCGATCGGGCAGGACGAGGTTGCCTATCCGCCGCCGACGGCTGCAATGGCCGTTGCTGCCGAGCGCGGGCGGTTGCTGCACGCCCTGTTCGAACGATTGCCCGGATTGCCGCCAGCGCAACGGCGGGCGGCGGGCAGGCAATGGCTGGTTGCCGAGGGTGGCGATGTCAGCTTGGTTGATGTGGCATTGGGCGTGATCGAAAACCGGCAATTCGGCGAAATCTTCACGCCCGAAGCACTTGCCGAAGCTCCGGTGGCAGGGGTTATCGACGGTATCGTGATTGCCGGAACAGTGGACCGGCTATGTGTCGGCGACACCTTTGTTGACATTGTCGATTTCAAAACCGGTCGGCGCGTGCCTGCATCGATCGACGATGTTCCCGTCCAGCATTTGCGGCAAATGGCGGCCTATGCTGCTGTATTAAAGGCGATATTTCCGGCCCACGAAATTCGCGCGGCGTTGCTTTATACCGAGGGGCCGACGCTCCACCGTTTGCTACCTGACGCGCTCGCGGCGCACAAGCCCAGCTTTGCTGCCGCGCAGCACAATTTGGTAACCGCTGGTTGAGCACGAGCGAATGACGCCCTAGATATCAAGCCAATCAAGGAGACCCCTCATGGCCACGATCGCGATCACCGACAGCAGCTTTACCACCGACGTTCTCGAAGCGAGCGGCCCTGTGCTCGTCGATTTCTGGGCCGAATGGTGCGGACCGTGCAAGATGATCGGGCCGAGCCTCGAGGAAATTTCGGACGAACTGGGTGAGCAGGTCACGATCGCCAAGCTCAACATCGATGACAATCCCGACGCGCCCAGCAAATATGGCGTGCGCGGTATCCCGACGATGATTTTGTTTAAAAACGGCGTACCGGCGGCAACAAAGGTGGGGGCGGCGCCGAAGTCGCAACTCAAGGGCTGGCTTGAGGGCGAGCTTGGCGATTCGGCGGCAAACGCAGCTTAACTCCGGTAGTCGGCATTGATGCTGATGTAGCCGTGCGTCAGGTCGCAGGTCCAGACGGTGGCGCTGCCGTCACCTATGCCCAGTTCGACGCAAATGTCGATTTCGCTGCCCTTCAGGTGCGCGGCAACTGGCGCTTCGTCGTAGCCTTCGACAACCAGACCGTTGGCTGCGACCTGCACGTTGCCAAAGCTGATGGCCAGGGTATCGCGGTCAGCGGGTTCGCCGGCTTTGCCGACGGCCATGACGACGCGGCCCCAGTTGGCGTCCTCGCCCGCGATTGCAGTTTTTACGAGCGGCGAGTTGGCGATGCTCATTGCGATACGGTGCGCGCTTTTGTCTGACTCCGCGCCGGTGACGGCGATGGTGATGAACTTGGTCGCGCCTTCGCCGTCGCGGACGACGAACTGGGCGAGCTGGCGGCAGAGATCGGTCAGTGCCGCCTGAAAAGCATCTCCACCGGGGTCGTTATGGCTGGTCAGCGGGATTGCCGTGCCCGTCGCGAACGCCAGCACCGTGTCGCTCGTCGACGTGTCACTGTCCACCGTGATGCAGTTGAACGTGGCGAGGTTGGCTTCTGACAGAGCTGTTTGAAGGAAAGCGGGCGCGACGGCGGCGTCAGTAAAGATGAAGCCGAGCATTGTCGCCATATCGGGCGCGATCATGCCGCTGCCCTTGATGATGCCGACCAGCGTCACCTTCTTGCCGTTTACGATGGCTTGGGTCTGCGCGGCCTTCGGGAAGGTGTCGGTGGTGCCGATGGTGTTGGTCGCGTCCTCCCATGAGCAGGGTGGGGCGGCAAAGGCAGCGGTGAGGCCGCTTTCCGCTTTGTCGATGGGCAGTGGCACCCCGATGACGCCGGTCGAGGCGATAAAGACGTCCGAGGGTTGGCAGGACAAGTGGTTGGCGACGCGCGCGGCGATGGCCTCGACGGCTTGCTTGCCGCGCTGGCCGGTAAACGCATTGGCATTGCCCGCATTGACGACCAGCGCGCGGGCGTGGCCCAGCGTCAGTGCAGCGCGGCACCATTCGACTTCGGGCGAGGGGCATTTGCTGTGGGTGGTCACGCCGGCAACGCTGGTGCCCGGTGCGAGTTCCACAAAAGTAAGGTCGCAGCGGCCCCAATCCTTGTAGCCTGCACGAGCAATGCGCGGGGTGACGCCAAGAATGGTGGCGAGGGTTGGGAAAGGCGTGGCTAGGGGGGACATGCTTCTCTTCTAAGCGCAATCTGATTGAAGGAACAATTCTTCGGTTGTCCCTAACAACAGAAAGTTTGACCGATTTGTACCAGGGAGTGAAAAGCATGCTGACGACGATCGTTGTCAGCATGCTTGGCAAATCTGTGAGGATTGGAATGGCAATAAATGGACGCGGCTATGTAGCGATTGCTGTATTTGTCTTAGCAATCGGCACTTTGTTAAACTGGGCCAACTCTGACATTAAATTGAGTAAGGCAGCCACGCCATTGTTGCCATCACGCGATATTAGCGGGACCCCAATCGATGTGCCGTCCGACCCCAAGGCACATTACCGGCTGCTCAGATGGTCGAAAATGGAAAACGGAAATCGTGAAGGATTGACTAAGCGGGTCGGACCGATCGGAACCACTTTTGCACGTCGCGAACTCAACTGCAGAACGATGGAGTTTCGATATCTGGCTGAAGGGGACTCGCTCGATCAAGTCGAACAATCCGCAGCGAATGCCGACGACATGGCACCGATGACCCAAGGCTCGATATCGTCCTACGTTGGCAAATTCGTTTGCAAACAATGATCGTGGTGCTCACGCCACGTCTGAACCATCCAACGCCAGTTATAGACCTTTCAACACTCTTTCCCTATATCCATCGCCTATGCGTTTGATCCTTCTCCTTTCCGCACTGTTGTCGGCGTTTGCAGCGGGTGTTTCGCCTGCGCAGGCTGGTGCGGGGGTGCCGATGGTGCAGGTCAGCCGGCTGGTCGATGTCGTGGCGGCGCGGGCTGCGGTGGCGACGGCGGGGCGGCGGCCTTTGGTGGTGGTGGCTTCGGTGCGCGATGTTTTGGTGGCGCCATTTGTGGTGATTGCACCTGCGATGGTCTTGCCGCTCTACGCAGGACGTTTGCGCACTTAGCTTTCCGTCATTTCCGCAAATTTAGCTGGACCCTGGCTCCAAGGCCGGGGTGACGAACGCAATTCAAAATACAGGAATTCCCTATGCTCGGCGGTATTGCCAAGGCTATTTTCGGATCGTCGAACGATCGTTACGTCAAGTCGCTTGGTGGCTTGGTTAATAAAATCAACGGCTTCGAAAGCATTGTGTCGGCAATGACCGACGCCGAACTCGCAAACCAGACCGTGCTGTTCCGCGCGCGGCTCGACGAGGGCGAAAAGCTCGACAGCCTCATTTCGGAAGCATTCGCTACCGTACGCGAGGCAGCGCAGCGCACATTGGGCCAGCGCCATTACGACGTGCAGATGATTGGCGGCATCGTGCTCCACCGCGGCGAGATTGCCGAAATGCGCACCGGCGAGGGCAAAACACTGGTCGCGACGCTGGCGTGTTATCTCAACGCGCTGCCGGGGACGGGCGTGCATGTCGTGACGGTCAACGACTATCTGGCGCGGCGCGATGCCGACTGGATGGGTCAGGTGTATAAGTTCCTGGGGTTAAGCGTCGGCGTAATCGTGCCGAATATTTCGGATCAGGAGCGTCGCGCGGCTTACCATGCCGATATCACTTATGGCACGAACAACGAATTCGGGTTCGATTACCTTCGCGACAACATGAAATATGAACGCGGGCAGATGGTCCAGCGCCCGTTCGGCTTTGCGATCGTCGATGAAGTCGATTCGATCCTTATCGACGAAGCGCGGACGCCGCTGATCATATCGGGCCCGACCGACGACAAGTCGGAGCTATACAAGCAAGTCCATGCCGTCGTCAGCCAGCTTGTCCCGTTCGATTATGAAATGGATGAAAAGCAGAAGTCGATCATCCTGACCGAAGACGGCACCGAAAAGGTCGAGCGGATGCTTGAAACTGCCGGGCTGCTCGAGGGTGCTAACTTGTATGACTTCGAAAACACGCAGGTCGTGCATCACCTGAATCAGTCCCTGCGCGCCAACGTGATGTTCAAGCGCGACACCGATTATATCGTGAAGGAAGGTAAGGTCATCATCATCGATGAGTTCACCGGCCGCATGATGGACGGGCGGCGCTGGTCGGATGGCTTGCACCAAGCGGTCGAAGCCAAGGAAGGCGTCGAGATCGAACCCGAAAACCAGACGATGGCGTCGATCACCTTCCAGAATTATTTCCGCATGTATCCCAAACTGTCGGGCATGACGGGGACAGCAGCGACCGAAGCATCCGAATTCTTTGATATTTACAAAATGAATGTCGTCTCGATCCCGACCAATGTTCCTGTGCTGCGCGTCGATGAACAGGACGAGTTTTACAAGAATACGCAGGACAAATTTGGCGCGATTGCGATTTCTGTGCGCGAGAAGGCAGAGAAGGGTCAGCCGGTTCTGGTCGGAACGGTCAGCATCGAAAAATCCGAATTGCTAAGCGAATATCTCGAAAAGGAAGGTGTCGAGCATTCAGTCCTGAACGCGCGGTTCCATGAACAGGAAGCGCATATCGTGTCGCAGGCGGGGCGCAAAAGCCGCGTGACCATCGCCACAAATATGGCGGGGCGCGGGACCGACATTCAGCTTGGCGGTAATCTTGAATTCCGGATGCAGGACGAGTTTCCCGACATGGTCGAAGGGCCGGAAAAGGATGCAGTCGTCGCGCGTATCAAGGACGAGATCGCGGCAGAAAAAGCTGAAGTTTTGGCAGCCGGCGGGCTTTACGTCCTTGGCACCGAACGTCACGAAAGCCGCCGCATCGACAATCAGCTGCGCGGACGGACAGGGCGGCAGGGTGACCCCGGCCTGTCGCGGTTCTATCTCAGCCTCGACGACGATTTACTGCGCATCTTCGGCGACAACACGATGTTTGCGCGGATGATGAAGAACAGCCTCGACGACGGCGAAGCGATCGGTTCGAAATGGCTGTCGAAAGCAATCGAGACGGCACAGAAAAAAGTCGAAGCGCGCAACTACGACATCCGCAAGCAAGTCGTCGAATATGATGACGTGATGAACGACCAGCGCAAGGTCATTTACGAACAGCGCAGCGACATCATGGATGCGGCGACTGTCGACGATGTCGTGGTCGATATGCGTGCCGAAACCGTCAACGGCTTGGTCGGCGAAGCGTGCCCCGTCGGCAGCTATCCCGAACAATGGGACAAGGCTGGGCTCGCCGAACGGTCGCGGGACATACTTGGTCTTGAACTGCCGATTGCCGATTGGACTTCGGAGGAAGGCATCGAACCCGAAGAAATCGAAAACCGAATTCGCGCAGCAGCTGACGCAGCGATCGAGGCAAAGGCAGCCGACTTGCCCGAGGGCGCATGGGCGCAGGTCGAAAAGAGTGTCATGCTGCAAAATCTCGATCATCACTGGAAAGAGCATCTCTCGACGCTCGATGCGTTGCGTCAGGTGATCCATTTGCGAGCCTATGCGCAAAAAACGCCGATCAACGAGTATAAGCAGGAAGCATTTGCGTTGTTCGAGCGGATGCTGACGCTGATCCGCGAAGACGTGACGAAGGTTCTGGCGCATGCGCAATTCATGCCTGAGCCTATGAACGAACTCCCGCAAATGCCCGATATCTTTACGACGCATATCGATCCGCTGACGGGTGATGACGACACTTACGATGATTATTCGGGTATGGGCTTGATCACCACGCGTCTGCCACCCCTGCAAATAGTGCAGCCCGATCCGCAGGAAATGCTGGGCGAAGACCCCGAAAGCTGGGTCGGCGTTGTTAGCCGCAATGCGCCGTGCCCGTGCGGATCGGGCAGCAAATACAAGCATTGCCACGGCTCGATTGCGTAGTCCGGTTTGACGCTGGTCGCTGCCTTCTTCGTTACCGCGCTGCTGTATGCCAGCGTCGGTTTCGGGGGCGGGTCGACCTATACGGCGTTGCTGGCGCTCGGTGACATCAACTATCACATTTTGCCATTCGTCTCGCTGGTTTGCAATGTGATTGTCGTGACGGGCGGAACAATCCGCTTTGCGCGCGCCGGGCTGATCCCCTGGCGTCGGGTCCTGCCACTCGTCGTTGCATCGGCTCCGCTTGCCCTGCTTGGCGGGCTGACGCCAATCAAGCAGCCCTTATTCATGGCATTGCTCGGGATCAGTCTGCTGATCGCGGGTGTCATATTGCTCGTTCAACGCGAGCCAGCGGCGGAGTTGGCAGCGCATCCCACCAGCCCAGTGCGGAGCGTACTAATAGGCGGCGGCATCGGCTATCTGTCAGGGGTGGTCGGCATTGGAGGCGGGATCTTCCTTGCGCCGCTGTTACACCTAACTCATTGGGGAACAACGCGCGCGATTGCCGCGACAGCGAGTTTTTTCATTCTCGTCAACTCGGTCGCGGGGCTTATCGGGCAGGGCGTAAAGCTGGGCGATACAGGCGAACTCGCGGCAGTCTTTGATTACTGGCCGCTAGCAATTGCCGTGCTCGTCGGTGGCCAGATCGGTAGTTGGGCAGGCATCACAGTCCTTCATCAAAAGCATGTACGCCGCGCGACCGGTGTGTTGATCCTCTACGTTGCTATTCAGTTGCTGTGGAAAACGCTTTCTAATTGACGTGAACGTCAATCGCGCGGAAACTGCGCGTCATGGAACATTTCGACGTGATCATTGTCGGCGCAGGGCTTTCGGGTATCGGTGCGGCTTGCCATTTGCAGAAGCGCTGTCCCGGTAAATCCTATGCAATCCTCGAAGGGCGCGAAGCCATGGGCGGGACATGGGACTTGTTCCGATATCCCGGCATCCGATCGGACAGCGACATGTACACGCTCGGCTATAATTTCAAACCGTGGCTGGGCGAGAAATCGATTGCCGATGGCGAGTCGATCCGCAGCTACATCGAGGAGACGGCGCGCGAAAACGGGATCGATGAGCATATCCGCTATGGTCACAAAGTCGTCAGTGCAGATTGGTCCACCGTGGATGCGCACTGGACGCTGACGCTCGCAAACGGGGGCCGGATGACGGCGAATTGGGTCATGATGTGCAGCGGTTATTACCGCTACGACACCGGCCATGCTCCCGAATTTCCCGGCATGGCGCGGTTCAAGGGACAAGTGGTTCATCCGCAATTCTGGCCTGATAAGCTCGATTATGCAGGTAAACGCGTTGTCGTTATCGGCAGCGGCGCGACTGCGATGACGCTCGTCCCTGCCATGGCGCAAACGGCAGCACATGTGACGATGCTCCAACGATCGCCGACTTATGTTGCATCGGTGCCTTCGACAGATCCGTTTGCGGGACGGGTGCGAAAGTTGTTGCCCGCCAGCCTTGCTTACCGTGCCGTCCGCCTGAAAAATGTGCTCGTTAGCATGACATTGTTCTGGCTCGTGCGTCGCAACCCCGCCGCCGCGAAAAAGCGCCTTATGGGGCTCGTTCGCGATTCGCTTGGACCGGCTTACGACGTCGATACGCATTTCGCGCCGCGTTATGATGTTTGGGATCAGCGCGTTTGCGCCGTGCCCGATTCCGATCTTTTCGAGGCCATCAAGACGCATAAGGTTTCGGTAGTGACGGATACGATCGACACTTGGAGCGAGGGAGGCATTCACTTAGCCTCGGGCGAGAGTCTCGAAGCAGACATCATCGTAACCGCAACAGGTATCGAAATGCAGCTGCTGGGCGGCGCAGAACTGTCCGTCGATGGCACGAAAGTCGCAATGCCCGAAACGATGATCTACAAAGGCATGATGATCGGCGGCGTGCCCAACCTCAGCTACGTGATCGGCTACAACAACGCGTCGTGGACGCTGAAAGCGGACCTCAGCAGCGCGCATGCCTGCCGTATCCTCAACCATATGGACGGGCGCGGCTATGTGCAGGCGCTGCCGCGTCTTGATCCAGCGGAAATGTCACAAGGCAATTTCTTTGGGCTTACGTCCGGCTATCTCGCGCGGGCACAAGGCTCGGTCCCGAAGCAAGGCGTGCGCCATCCATGGAAAGTGCATCATAATTATGCGCGCGACTATGCAGCGCTGAAGTTCGGCAAAGTCGATGACGGGGTCCTGCAGTTCTCCGGCGCCGTTAAAGCCAGCCGCGCCGCCTGAAATAGAGATATGGCAAGATCGCCGATGCAATCATAAGCAGCAGCGAGAGTGGATAGCCAAACACCCATTTCAATTCCGGCATATGATCGAAATTCATGCCGTAAATTGCGCCGACCAGCGTGGGCGGCAGAAGCATGACCGAGGCGACCGAGAAAATCTTGAAGATCGCATTTTGTTCGATGTTGATGAGGCCGAGCGAGGCGTCGAGCAGAAACACCACATTTTGCGCCAGAAAACCGGAATGATCAATCAGCGAATCGACGTCTTCGGCAAGGCTGCGCAATTCCTCGCGCTGATCCGGATTGCCGCGGAATCGCGGGCGGCTCGATACAAAAGTCAGCAGGCGCGCCGTGCTACCCGCCGTTTCGCGCGCTTTGGCCAGCATATCCTGCGTTGTGCCAATGCGCACGAGCAGCGCTTCCAGCTTCAGCGCCGGGATGCGTCGACCGCGCTCGCTTGCCGAACGTCGAAAAACATGTTTTGATATTGTCTCGAGTTCGAGCGCGATCTGTTCGAGCGCGTCAGCCATGCGATCGACGATGGCATCGAGCAGCCGGACGAAAGTCTGCATCGCAGACGCCATCAATTCGGGTTGGCGCCCCACATGGTCAATGAATGTGAGAAAGGGCTTGGGATCGGTATAGCGCACCGTGACAAGCTGTTTTGGCGTCAGCACGAACGAAATCGGCGATGCGATCGGATCATTGCTTGCCAGGCCCGTCAGCACAGTAGCAGTCAAATACAGAACGCCGCTTTCTTCGTAAAGCCGACTCGACGGCTCGATTTCTGCCATTTCCTCGCGCGTCGGGATCGCGTGACCGATAATGCGCTCGACGAATTGCTCTTCGACGTTTGTCGGATCGAACAAATCGATCCAGACAGTATCCGCAGGGAGCGCCGCGCTGGCTTGCGGATCGATTATTGTCGAAACCGGGGCGGACGGATGAAAAACACGAAGCATGCGATGGGGGCTAGCGCAAAGCGGCAAGACACGGCAATCCCCGGCGCATCATGAGCACCTTTTCGTTTCCGGATGCGGCACACGCGATCGTTGCGGCAGGACGCTGGCTGGACGCCAAGGGCTGGGCGCCGGCGACGTCTGGCAACTATTCGTGCCGCCTCGATGACGGCAGCTTTGCCGTGACGGTTTCGGGGCGGCACAAGGGGCGGCTGACTCATGATGATGTTATGCGCGTGGATGCGGCGGGGGCTTCGCTCGACGGCAGGCACCCGTCGGCAGAGACGGGGCTGCACCTCGCAACATACGCCATGTTTCCTGACGTCGGCGCGGTGCTCCATACGCATTCGCCGACAGCGGTCGCGCTGACGCGTGCATTTCCGGCGCGGACCAATTGGAAATTCGCGGGCCACGAAATGCTGAAAGCCATTCCCGGTATCACCACGAATCAAATGCAAACGACGCTGCCGATCGTCGATAACAGTCAGGATATGGCAACGATCTGGAACGCCGTATCGCCCGCGCTTGGGGCCGTGCCGGCCTTTCTCATCCGCAATCACGGGCTCTACAGCTGGGGGAAGGATATGGTGGAGGCAGAACGAGTGATCGAGGCGATCGAATGGCTGATTATGGCCGAGCTTGCTGAAGCTCAGTTCAGGAGGACCGCGTGAGCCGGTTACAGGTTTTTGACGAACAAGACGCAACGGCTCCGGTTATCGCGACGGAGGATGCTGACGTCATTGCGTCAACGTTGCGCGAAATTGGCGTCCGCTTCGAACGCTGGCCGCTGCGTGCACACGACGAAGACATCTTGGCGGCTTATGCGCCCGAGATCGACGTGCTAAAAACTGTCGGCGGCTTTCAAACCGTCGATGTTGTCCGTGTCGCACCCGATCATCCCGACCGTGCAGTCATGCGCACCAAATTCCTGTCCGAACACACCCATGCCGAAGATGAAGTCCGCTTTTTCGTCGGCGGAGAGGGGCTCTTCACGCTGCACCACGACAATCGCGTTTTCGATGTCCTGTGCACTGCGGGCGACTTGATGTCGGTGCCTGCGGGCATGCGCCACTGGTTCGACATGGGTGCCACACCGCAGTTCATCGCCATCCGTCTGTTCGTCAATCCGGACGGCTGGGTTGCATCGTTTACCGGCGACGACATTGCCGATCGCTTTCCCCGCCATGAGCCCGCCTAGGTGCCTGTCCGCGCCATCCTGACCGATATCGAAGGCACGACGTCGAGCATCAGCTTTGTCACTGAAACGCTGTTCCCCTATGCCCGCGCCAAGCTCGTCGATTATGTGGCGGCGCACCCTGAGACAGTGACCGACGTGCCGGGCGACGATCCGGTTGCCACGCTGATCGGCTGGATAGATATCGATGCCAAGGAAACGTCGCTCAAGGCGTTGCAGGGGTTGATATGGGCCGAAGGCTATGCCGATGGAACGTTGCAGGGGCACGTCTATCCTGATGCCGTTGCAGGTCTGCAACGCTGGTACGCCGCCGGACTGAAGCTCTATGTCTTCTCGTCCGGATCAGTCGCGGCACAGAAGCTGATTTTTCGACACAGCATCGCAGGCGATCTGACCCCGCTGCTTTCGGGATATTTCGACACGACCACCGGTGCAAAGCGCGACTCGGCATCTTATGCAAAGATTGCCGACGTGATCGACCTTCCGCCCAGTGACATCCTGTTTCTGTCCGACACCGCCCACGAGGTCGCGGGAGCGCGCGCGGCCAAGATGCAAGCGCTGTTGATCGACCGCGCCGCCAACGCGGGCGATATTTCAAGCTTTGACGAAGTCGTCCTGTGAAACTTGCCGGTATTCCGACGCGATCGATCATGCGGACCGACGACGGGGCGGGGGTTCGCATTCTCGATCAGCGGCGTCTCCCATGGGCGATCGAGTGGGTCGAACTGCGCTCAGCAGATGCAGCGGCAATGGCAATCCGCGAAATGTGGACGCGCGGCGCACCCCTTCTTGCGATGACCGGGGCTTACGGCCTTGCAATGGCGCTTGCCCAGGACGCCTCGGACGCATCGCTTGCCCGCAATCATGCGATGCTGCTGGCAACGCGGCCAACGGCCGTCAATCTGCGCTGGGCATTGGACGCCGTGCGCGAGGTGGTTTCGCCGTTACCCCTTGACCATCGCGCCGCAGCAGCATTTGCACGCGCCGATGCGATCTGTGACGAAGACGTCGAATTATGCCGCGCTATCGGACGCCACGGCCTTGGCGTGCTTGAAGCGCTGCATACGAAACATCCCGACCGGCCGCTGAACATCCTGACGCACTGCAACGCCGGATGGCTTGCGACCGCAGACTACGGAACCGCGACCGCGCCGATCTATCTGGCGCATGACGCAGGCATTCCGGTCCATGTCTGGGTCGACGAGACACGCCCGCGCAATCAGGGCGCTTTACTGACGGCCTTTGAACTGGCCGAGCACGGCGTGCCGCACAGCGTTATCGTCGACAATGCCGGCGGGCATCTGATGATGCGCGGGCAGGTCGATGCCGTGATCGTCGGTACTGATCGGGTGACGGCGAATGGCGATGTCTGCAACAAGATCGGTACCTATCTGAAAGCACTCGCCGCGCACGACAATGACGTGCCGTTTTACGTCGCATTGCCTTACACGACTTTCGACCCGCTGACCGCAACAGGGTCAGATATCGTCATCGAAGAACGCGACGACTTCGAAGTCACGCACGTTTCGGGGGAAAAGGGCGACATGCGTGTCACACAGTCAGCGGGCTATAACCCGGCGTTCGACGTAACCCCGGCGCGGCTGGTCACCGCCTACATCACCGAACGCGGCATTCTTTCGAGCGCGGCATTAAGCGTTGCCTGATCCTTGGCAAAGCACAGGCGCACAATGTTTGTCACAGGATCCTGCGGATAAAAAGCAGACACGGGAATTGCAGCGACGCCGTGATTGCGAACGAGCATCTCGCAAAATTCGGTGTCGGTGCTGGTGATACCTGATGCGTTCAGATCGACCGAGAGAAAATATGTCGCCTTGCTGGGTAACACGGCATAGCCGAGGTGCACCAGTCCCGACGCGAGATGATGATGGGACTTCGCGAATTCGCTGCGCATCTCCTTGAAATAACTTATGTTCTTGCCAAGCCCATAGGCCGCAGCGGCCTGTAAGTTCGGCGGTGTCGTAAAAGTAAAAAACTGGTGCGCCTTTGCCAGCACGTTGGCAATCGGCGGCGCAGCGCACATCCATCCCACTTTCCAACCGGTCAGCGAAAATATCTTGCCTGCCGAACCGATTTTGACCGTGCGCTCGCGCATCCCGGGCAGCGACATCAGCGATATATGGTCGGCACCGTCAAAGATGACATGTTCCCAGACTTCGTCCGAAATCGCGATGGCATCGTGCGCCACGCAGAACGCAGCAACGATTTCCAATTCTTGGCGCGTCGCCACGCTGCCGGTCGGATTCAGCGGATTGTTCAGAAGAACAAGCTTGGTCTTGCGACTGCTGACCGCAGCAAGAGCCTCGGCGGTGATCCTCCATTTAGGCGGCTCGAGACGCACAAATCGCGCGATACCGCCGGCACGCTGCACGAGCGGAAGATAGGCGTCATAGACCGGCGGAAACATAACGACTTCGTCTCCCGGCGAGACGAGTGCGAAAATCGACGCTGCCAGCGCTTCGGTCGCGCCCGATGTCACGATCACTTCGTCGGCCGTCAAATCGAGCCCTTGATGCGCCACATAATGGTTTGAGACGGCCTCGCGGAGAACCGGCAGTCCCGCCATTGGCGGATACTGGTTTGATCCGTGCCGAAGAGCATGCGCTGCAGCTTCGACCACATCGGGCGGCCCGTTTCCGTCGGGAAATCCCTGTCCCAGATTGACTGCATCATACTCGCGCGCCAGCCCGGACATTTTTTCAAAAATAGTCGTGCCAAGCGCAGTGTAGATCGGGTTCAACGACACAGCCTAAATAAACTGGCTCCCCGGGCCTGATTCGAACAGGCGACCATTCGATTAACAGTCGAACGCTCTACCGCTGAGCTACCGGGGAACACTGGCAGGCGCGCGCACTAGCATCGCGTCCGCCCCGATTGCAAGTCACACGACAAATTGTTCCATCGCGATCCGGTCGTCGAGCGCATGTTCTGGATCGAACAGCAGTTTCAACGGCGCAGACCGATCGATCGAAACCGTAATCGTTGCAACGTCACGAACTTCGCGCTGATCCGCAACGGCGGAGACCGGGCGTTTTACGGCATCGAGCACGCGAAATTTCACGATTGCGGTCTCGGGCAGGATCGCGCCGCGCCAGCGCCTCGGTCGAAATGGACTGATCGGGGTCAGCGCCAGCAACGCCGAGCCGAGCGGGAGGATAGGGCCATGCGCCGAAAGATTATACGCCGTCGATCCGGCAGGGGTCGCCACGAGAACACCGTCGCAGACCAGTTCGGGGATGACGACGCGATCGTTCACCGTTACCTCGAGTTTTGCCGTCTGCCGAGTTTCGCGAAGTAGCGAAACTTCGTTGATCGCGGGAAGCGTAATCCGCTCACCAGCGACGGTTTCGGCCTCCATCCGCAGCGGACTGACATCGAACCGCTTTGCATTGTCGATCCGCTGGTCAAGACCCTTGGCGCGCCACTCGTTCATCAGGAAACCCACTGTTCCCAGATTCATGCCGAATACCGGCAGGATACGACGGCCTTCGAGCATCGCGTGCAAGGTTTGCAGCATGAAGCCGTCGCCACCCAGTGCCACGACCATTTCCGCCTGATCGAGCGATACCCAGTCACGCCGTTCGTTCAGCAGCTTTGCGGCATCCTCGGCCGTCGCTGTAGGCGACACGAGTAGCGTACGCTTCGGTTCGGCAACGCTCATCCGCCGGTCACGTTCATGTGCCGCGTGGTGGCCGCAGTCGAGAGGTCGAAGTCGTGGCGGCGCGGCTTCAGCCGCAAAGCCGTGTCAACGGCATCGTCAACAGCGGCGGAATTGCCCGATCGCAGCGCAGCGCGGAGATCGACTTTGTCGTCATGGCCGAGGCACATGTAGAGCTGCCCCGACGCCGACACGCGGATGCGATTGCAATCGTCGCAAAAGTTGTGCGTCAGCGGCGAAATGAATCCGATCGTCGTTGCGAGTTCAGGCACGTCCCAATACCGCGCCGGTCCCCCGGTCTTGACGCTCGTCGGAACCATTGCGAATTTGGACTCCAAGCGTTCCCGCACCGTTGTCAGGGGCAAAAACCGGTCATGGCGGTCTTCGTCGATCCGGCCCAGCGGCATTGTCTCGATCAGTGACAGGCCAAAACCCTGCGCCCCGCACCACACCAGCATCGGCTCGATTTCGTCTTCGTTGAGCCCTTTAAGCGCGACCATGTTGATCTTGATCGCAATTCCCGCAGCTTTGGCGGCTGCAATGCCGGCAAGAACGCGATCCAGATCGCCTTGACGCGTGATGTAACGAAAACGCTCGGGATCACGCGTGTCGAGGCTCACGTTGATCCGGCGAACACTGGCATCGTGCAATGGTTCGGCAAATTCGGCGAGGCGCGTCGCGTTGGTGGTCAGCGTCAGTTCGTCAAGGCCGTTGCCGATGAGCTTCCC
>JAYTAP010000093.1:0-16069 GCA_043737475.1 Sphingomonas sp. | reverse complement strand
ACGCGGCACGGCATCGGCAATCGGTGGTGTGTGCATTCCGGTATGATTAATCATGGCGCGCTATGCACGGCGGATGACTTAAAAGTCGATGGTCGGGGAGACAGGATTCGAACCTGCGACCCTCTGGTCCCAAACCAGATGCGCTACCAGGCTGCGCCACTCCCCGAACCGAAGCGGAGCGCATAGCGAAGCTATGCGGCACACGCAACGGTTCCGGACGGCCTTTATGCAATAAAGGACCGACGGCGTGGCTTTGCCACGACGGCATCGTCCGAGAAAGGGCGCGTCGTGGCAAAGCCACGCCGTCAGTCGGCACCTTCGGGCCGCTGGCCGAGCGCGTTTCGAGTCTGAAACAGCTTTGCTATTTCTAGCCGAAACGCGCTGGTGGGCCCGGCAGGAATCGAACCCGCAACCTAGCCGTTATGAGCGGCCGGCTCTACCGTTGAGCTACAGGCCCCCAGTGCAGCGCCGCGATAGCGCTAAGGCGTTCCCGCTGGCAAGTCGGCATGCATCAGCGCACCGGGCAGAGTCAGCACGAAAGCATCAGGCGCGATTGAAAAACGCCCGCCGATATCGCGCGCCAGACTATCCAGCAGCCGCAACGTGAAGCCGAGGCCGAGCAATGGTGCGTCGGGATATGGCATTTCCGGCTCGTAGCCGGGATCGAGCAGCACGGTGATACTCACGCCCGCCAATTTCGCCGGTCGCGCCACCGACAGCACCGCGCGACCCGCCGACGTTTCGACCAAGGAAACAGCGACGGTTTCACCCGATGTCGCCAAAGCAACCACGGCACCGACGAGACGCGCGATCATGCGTTCGAGCACCTGCGCACTCACACCGAAGACAGCTACTGACTCATCGGCTGCAACCCTAAGCCCGACATCGCGCACCGACAGCGTCGTTTGCAAACCATTTTCGATACGGTGCAGCATCGTGCCGACGTCGCTTGCCTCGTCCGGCGATACGATTTCGTGCCGTGCCCGCGCCGCCTGATCGAGGTCATCAACCATGGCCAAAAGCCGCTCGCCATCCTGGACAATGACTTGCGCCTGTTCACGATAGGCAAGTGCTGCGGGCCCGAGCAGCTGGCGATCGATCATTTCGGCAAAGCCGAGGATGGCATTCAGCGGTGTGCGCAATTCATGGATAAGTTGACGCAGCGAATCGACCGGCATCGTCGTTCCGGCAAACCGCAGGGCGGGGCCGGCGATATCTTCGGGCCGCGGTCTACGCGCCAATCCGTGGTAGCCAGCGAACCGCCCGTCGCGCGAATTGAACACCGGCTTTGCCGAAATCAGCCAATCGCCGCTTGCCGGGCCTGCCCCTGCCACCGACAATCGCGCATCGCGGAAAGGCGCGCGGCGGCGACAGGCACCGGCGGCCTGCCCATCAACGCCGTAACCGCCATCATCGGCGATTTCGGAAATGCTAAGACCGATCAACGGTTCGCGCGGGACGCCAGAGACCCAATCGAACCGGCCATCAATCGTCGTCTCGAAATTGAATTCATCCGCCTGGCGCGATGCAGTTGCTGGTTGCTGGCTCGCACTTCCAAGCCGGAATGCCTCGATGCGCGCAACCAGGTCACGAATCTGCGTGCCCGCGTCGGTTTCGTGAAGCTCCGTTGCGGGGAGCGCGAAATCGCTCAGACCAAAGCTTGCCAACGCCCGAACGGCTTCATCGGGCAGATCACGACGATTTCGCAAAATCGCGCGCGACGTGGGCGAAATGCGGGGGATCAGTGTTTGCCACGTCGCGCCATCGAGAACGGCAACCGAAAGTACCGGCGCGGCGACAGATGGCTCGTCCAGCGCAAACAGTGCGACGCCGTCGGCATGCCCCACGCGCGAGGCCAGTTGCGTTGCCGCCAGCAGACGCTGGGCGGGCGGCACCAGAGGCTGCAAGTCGCTGATCCGGGTCAGGGCAGCGGCGCTGACTGCTTCGGGCAAATTACCCTTTGCCTGGATAAAGATATCGACAAGTTGCCGCCACTGCGCCGTGCGCGCGCCGACATCGCCGGCGTCGAGTGTTAGCGCGGTCGAGAGCATCGATTCGTAACGCACAACGTCCCCGAAATCCCCGACAAGCCAACAGCCGTACCTGCCCGTTAACGATTTCGTTACTCTGGTAACCACCGCGCGCCAAGCGCCCGTTTTGGGACGTTGCATTGTGGCACAATTGCTATTGGCCGCAATTTTCTTATTATATGCGGTTACGATTGAACAGGATGATGCGCGACATGGCGATGGAAGTTTTTGATTCGGTCGATCGGCAGATTTTGGCCGAGCTCCAGACCGATGGGCGGATGACCAATGTCGAACTGGCAACGCGCGTCGGGCTGACTGCGCCACCTTGCCTGCGCCGGGTCCGTGCGCTCGAGGAGCGCGGCGCGATTGCGGGTTACCATGCACAACTGAGTTCCGACGCGCTTGGTTATGCAATCACGGTCTTTGCGATGGTGAGCCTCAAAAGCCAGGCAGAACCCGACCTGAAGGCGTTCGAAGCGCACGTGGCGAGGCTCGATCCCGTGCGCGAATGCCATATGCTCAACGGCGAGATCGACTTCATCCTGAAAGTCGTTGCGCGCAGCCTTCAGGAATTCCAGAGCTTCCTGACGTCATCGCTGACGACGGCGCCCAACGTCGCCAGCGTCAAGACCTCGCTGACCATCCGAACGGCGAAGAACCTGCCGGGCATTCCCGTTTACGACTAGACCTGCAACGAATAGACCGGCAACGACCAAACCGGCCCAAACTAGGCCTGCTGGTCGAGCCAGAGCAGCCAGAATGCCGCGATGTCGGCACGAGCAGCCCCTTTGACGGACGCAAAGGCCGTGCGAGCGCCAACTTTGTCGCCCGAACGCAGCATGGCAATTCCCATCCGCGTGTTCACGGCATCGACGTCGACGCCACCCTTGGCGAGCGCCGTTTGATAAAGCGAAACGGCTTTGGCGTCTTGCCCATAAGCGAGATAGGCGTCTGCCGTTGCCGATGCCACACGTCCCGTTGCCGACGCGGCAGCCTGCCGCTCGGACGTCGCCAGCGACGCCTGATCGCTTGCAACTTTCGACGTCGCCATACCGCGCAGTTCGTTCAGCGCGCGGCTGTTTGCCGGGACAGCCGCCGTTGCAAGGCCTTCGTCGATGACCGACTTGGCTTCGCCGGGCAAACCGCGCTCGAAAGCCAACGATGCAAATTCGTAATAGTCGCGCTCGCCAGCCATGCTCTTGGTCAGGCGCATCAGGCGGAAAATGTCGAGGTTGAGGTTGCCGTCGCGCGTTGCCGCATCACGATAAACGACCAGGGCGCTGCGCCAATTGTCTTTCGTCGGATAAGCGCGGACTTGCTCGCGCGTCCATTTGGCCGATTCCGAATTCAACTTTGCTTTGTAGGCGACCGACGATGCGCGCGCATACCAGCTTTCGGGTGGTTTCGTGCCTGCCGCGGTACTGGCGGCGATTGCCTTGTCGACATGCGCCAGACCGATGGGGATGTTGTTCGATTTGAAATTTGCTTCGGCCAGCAACAGCAGCGCGTCCTGGTTGCCCGATTTGTAACCCAATCGTTCGGCTTCGTTCAGATACTGGATCGCCTTTGGAAAGTCGTTTGCCTGATAGGCCGACTGCCCTGCGTAAAAGTTTAATCGCGGCAGATCGACTGTTGCCAAGGCACTACCGCTGCCAAGCATCGCCATGACGGCTTTCTGCTGCATGGCAGGATCTTTTAACGCGCTTCCGACGGCTAATCGAAACTGCGCAGCGTAAAATTTGTCATCGGGCAACATTGCTGTTGCTTCGGCTGCCGTAACAGCCGCGTCGGCACCGGCCGGATTGGCTTTGATCGCCGCCTGCGCAGGCCCTGCTGCTGCACGGAATTCCTTGCTCAATGTCATCTTGGGTGCCGCGGCAGGCTTTTCCTTTGCAGCGAATGCCACGGTCGGCACCATGCCGGTCATGAATACAGCGCACAGCGCCAGTGACGAAATGAGTTTCATAGCGATTATTCTCCTGTCGCGGTTCGTGGGACCGCCGTTGATGCACTGCCTAGCGTCGGCACTTCGAGCGCACAAGTCGCTCTACCGTGCTGAACAACGCTTGAACTTGTGCGAAGTGCCCTAGGCCGCTTCAAACATTTCGACGGGCAATGCCATGATGCTTTCCGCGCCGCCTTCGATCTTGCGGCGCAAGGCACCGGTATCGGGCAAGATGCGTTCGGCAAAGAAGCGCGCTGTAACCAGTTTGGCTTCCAAGAATGGCTTGTCGCCTTCGCCCGCGGACAGCATCGTGTGCGCCACATTCGCCATGCGCAGCCACATCAGACCCAGCGCCGTGATACCCATCAGGTGCATGTAGGACACCGCCCCTGCCCCGGCGTTATTGGGATTGGACAGCCCGTTCTGCACGAACCACATCGTCGACGCTTGCAGATCAGCGACCGCCTTTTCGAGCCGTCCGGCAAAATCGGTGAGTTCGGGTTTCAGTTTCGCCGCGCCAATTTCTTCGGCAACGATGCCGAACAGCAATTGCACGGCACGACCACCGTCCTTGGCAAGTTTGCGCCCCACAAGATCAAGTGCCTGAATGCCGTTGGTGCCTTCGTAAATCATCGCGATCCGGGCATCGCGGACATATTGCTCCATCCCCCATTCGGCGATGTAGCCATGCCCGCCATAAACCTGCTGGCTATTGGTCGCGATTTCATAGCCCTTGTCGGTGCCATAGCCCTTGATGACCGGGGTCAGCAGGCTGAGCAGATCGTCCGCACGCTGGCGCTCTTCCTCGGTCTGGGCCTTATGCGTCAGGTCGCCCTGCAGCGCACCCCACAGGCACAGCGCGCGCAATCCTTCGGTAATCGCTTTGCCTTCCATGAGCATCCGGCGGACGTCGGGGTGGACAAACAGCGTGTCGGCTTTCTGGTCGGGCTCGGCAGCACCGGTCAGGGCGCGACCCTGTCGCCGGTCCTTGGCATATTGGACCGCGTTCTGGTGCGCGACTTCGGCCTGTGCCAGACCCTGCAAGCCGACGCCGAGGCGGGCCGTGTTCATCATGATGAACATGGCGGCGAGCCCCTTCATTTCCTCGCCGACGAGGTAGCCCGTCGCGCCGTCATAATTCATGACGCACGTCGAATTGGCGTGGATGCCCATCTTGTGTTCGATCGAGCCGCAGGTGACGCCATTGCGCGCACCGATCGATCCGTCTTCGTTGGCGAGAAACTTCGGCACGATGAACAGCGAAATGCCCTTTACGCTGTCGGGCGCGTCGGGTGTCTTTGCCAGAACGAGGTGGATGATGTTCTCGGTCAAGTCATGCTCGCCTGACGAGATGAAAATCTTCGTGCCCGTGACCGCAAACGACCCATCGGCCTGAGGCTCGGCTTTGGTTTTGATCAGCCCGAGATCGGTGCCGCACTGCGGTTCAGTCAGGTTCATTGTCCCTGACCACTGGCCCGAAACCATTTTGGGCAAATATTGCGCTTTCTGTTCGTCTGACCCCTTTACGAGGATCGACGATACCGCGCCCATGGTCAGCCCGTGATACATGCCGAATGCCATGTTCGAGCTGATCAGGAATTCCTCGAACGCCGTCGAAATGACGTGCGGCAACCCCTGCCCGCCATATTCGACCGGCATGCCAAGCGTGGTCCAGCCGGCTTCGCTAAACGCCTTGTACGCTTCCTTGAACCCCGTCGGCGTGGTCACCGACCCGTCGACGTGGCGCGTGCACCCTTCGCGGTCGCCGGACTGGTTCAACGGAAACAGCACTTCGGCCACGAATTTGCCGCCTTCGATCAATACGGCATCGATCATGTCGGGCGTTGCGTTTTCAAAACCGGGCAGGTTCGAATAGCGGTCAAGGCCGATCACGGCATCGATGACAAAACGGGTATCGCGGATCGGCGGCGTATATTGGGGCATCATGAACTCCGGACTAAAACCTAGTGACTGCCCCCCTCGGCAGCTTGAACCATTTTTACAAAGCGAGACAATTCATCGACATGCGCGTCGATATCGGCACGCTGGCATTTGAGTAATTCGATGCGAGCAAGGCATTTTTCAACGGTGACATGCCGCTGTGTCGCGCGGTCATCGCCGACGTCATACAGATCGATCATCTCGCGAATGTCGGCGAGGCTGAACCCGACCCGCTTGGCGCGCAAAATCCAGGCGAGGCGAGCACGATCGCGCTTGGTGTAAATGCGCGTGGTGCCACGACGGACGGGGGCAATCAGGCCCTCATCTTCGTAAAAGCGCAATGCGCGTGCCGTCACGCCAAATTCTTCCGACAAGTCCGAAATGCTGAACTGATGCCGGTCCCGAAAATCGGGCGTTTCTATTGTCGCGTGCGCCCCGAGTTCTGCCATCTACCCTATGTAGTTGACGTTGACGTAAAGGGCAAGAGGCAGGTCTTAATCGTGGCTTAGGGTGTCGCCTTCCACGGTCCGATAGAAACAGCTGCGCGCGCCGGTGTGACAGGCCGGACCCGCCGGACGCGCCTTGATCCACAGCGCATCCTGATCGCAATCGATGCGGAGTTCGACGACGGCGAGCGTGTTCCCCGACTCTTCGCCTTTACGCCAGATGCGGGTGCGGCTTCGCGACCAGAAATGCACTTGACTTGTTGCCTGCGTGAGCGTGAGCGCTTCGGCGTTCAGGTGCGCGACCATGAGTAGTTCACCTGTCGCCGCGTCAGTAACGACGCCCGTGATCAGTCCGCTGGCGTCCCATTTGGGGCTCAGCGCTAGCTCGTTCTCGTTATCACTCATCGTTTTTCCGTTACAAAGTAAAGACAACACGCTGCACCCTGCCTATAGGGCGGCATCCGTGCAACGCAGATCGCCCGAACCATGGTCACGACACAGCCTTTCGACCCCCTTGATGTTGATGGGGATAAGCTCCGCGAGGAGTGCGGCGTGTTTGGTATCTGGGGCGGCGATACGGCGTCGGCCATCGTTGCACTCGGGCTGCATGCGCTGCAGCATCGCGGTCAGGAAGCAGCGGGCATCACGAGCTGGGACGGCGCGCATTTCCATTCGCACCGCGCCATGGGCCATGTCGCCGGCAATTTCGACCGTGACGAGATCATCCGCGGCCTTCCCGGCACAGTGGCGTGCGGCCATGTCCGTTATTCGACGACAGGCGAAACGGCGCTGCGCAACGTCCAGCCTTTGTATGCCGATCTGGCTTCGGGTGGGTTTGCGATTGCACATAACGGCAATATTTCGAACGCGATGGCCGTCAAGCGCGAGCTTGTTCGGCGCGGTTCGATTTTCCAGTCGACGAGCGATACCGAAGTGATCATCCATCTTGTCGCGACGAGCACATACCGGACGCTTCTCGACAAATTCATCGATGCGCTGAAGCAGGTCGAAGGCGCTTATTCGCTGATCTGCATGACGCCCGAGGGGATGATCGCCTGCCGCGATCCGCTCGGCATCCGTCCACTCGTGATGGGCAAATTGGGTGACGCGACGATTTTTGCGTCGGAAACCGTCGCGCTCGATGTCGTCGGCGCGGACTATATCCGATCGGTTGAACCGGGCGAGATCATCATCGTGACGGAAACAGGCACGCGCTCGATCCATCCTTTTCCCAAGATCAGCGCGCGGCCCTGCATTTTCGAGCACGTCTATTTCAGTCGTCCCGATTCAATCGTCGATGGATCGAGCATTTATTCGGTGCGCAAGGCGATCGGCGCGCAACTGGCGATCGAAAACCCGGTCGATGCCGATTACATCATCCCCGTGCCCGATTCAGGCACGCCCGCCGCGATCGGCTATGCCCAGCAATCGGGCATACCGTTCGAACTGGGGATCATCCGGTCGCATTATGTCGGGCGCACTTTCATTCAGCCGGGTGACCAGGTCCGGCACCTCGGCGTCAAGCTGAAACACAATGCCAATCGCGCGTTGATCGAGGGCAAGCGGGTGATCCTGATCGACGACAGCATCGTGCGCGGCACGACCAGCCTGAAGATCGTGCAAATGATGCGCGATGCGGGTGCTGCCGAAGTGCACATGCGTATCGCGAGCCCGCCGACGCGGCACAGCTGTTTCTATGGCGTCGACACGCCCGAACGCAGCAAACTGCTCGCGCACAAGCTCGACATCGGCGGGATGCAGGATTTCATGCATGCCGACAGTCTGGCCTTCGTCAGCATCGACGGACTTTATAAAGCACTTGGTGAAGCGCGCCGCGCTGACATCCGCCCCCAATATTGCGACGCGTGCTTTACGGGCGATTATCCGACACGACTGACCGATCAGGACGAAAACGCGGTCGAGGATCAATTCGAATTACTTGCGGAGCGCGTCGTTTGAGCAGTGAACTTGAAGGGCAACTTGCCCTTGTCACGGGTGCATCGCGCGGCATCGGCGCGGCGACTGCCGAAGCACTGGCGGCGGCGGGTGCGCATGTTGTCCTGACCGGCCGGACGGTTGCGGGTCTCGAAGCGGTCGAAGAGCGTATTCATGATGCGGGCGGTAACGCGACGATCGCCCCGCTCGACCTGACCGATACGGACGCCATATCGCGGTTGGGCGATGCGATTGCCGGTCGCTGGAAAGCACTCGATATTCTGGTGCTGAATGCAGCGACGCTCGGGACGCTGACACCCGTGCCGCATATCGATGCCAAGGAATTCGCCCGCGTCATTACGCTGAACCTGACGTCACAGGCGGCGATCATCGGCGCGTTCGACGGAATGCTGCGTGCAGCAGCGGGGGCGCGCGTCATCGGCATTACATCGAGCGTCGGCGCGTCGCCCCGTGCTTACTGGGGCGCATATGGCGCATCAAAAGCCGCATTCGATTGTCTGCTCAGCAGTTATGCCGAGGAAACACGCAACATCGGTCGCGTGAAAGTGGCCATCCTCGATCCCGGTGCGACCCGCACAGCTATGCGCGCACGCGCCTTTCCCGGCGAAGATCCCGCTTCGGTCAAAGCGCCCGAGGCCGTTGCTGCACGTATTGCAGCACTTGCCATCGAAGGTTTCGAAACGGGACACCGCGAACGCATTAACTAAATGCAGCGAGCATTTTTTAACTTTGCTTTGTTAGGGCGTTCGTTCGGGGGAAAACAACCGTTCGGCCACGCACCACCGGAGGCATTCAGATGACGAGTTCAGACGTTCACAGCCGCTACGCAATTGCCGCGCAGGAAGACCGTTGCGCACCGCGTACCCGTCTGACCATTCCGGGCTCCTTACGTCCCTCGGGCGACAAGGGCTTTGCGACAACCGTACGCGATCTGTCACTTGGCGGTTTTTCAGCGGAAGCCTTGTCGCGCATGCGCCCCGGTGCACTCTGCTGGCTTACATTGCCCGGGCTTGCCGCGCTTCAGGCCGAGGTGATCTGGAACCATGAAGGGATGGTTGGCTGCGCCTTTGCCAATCTCTTGAACCCGGCCGTATTTGAATCAATCGTCGCGCGTTATAGCTGATCGACGGACGCCTGAACGGCTTTGTAAAAGCGTTCGCGCTCGGCCCCGACGCCGTCCTCGTCAGTGGCCGTTTTCCAGTTGCCGTTCGTTGCAATGATTAGGCGACGCTTGGGGTCGATAAAGAT
This sequence comes from Sphingomonas sp., assembly GCA_043737475.1. Lineage (GTDB taxonomy): Bacteria > Pseudomonadota > Alphaproteobacteria > Sphingomonadales > Sphingomonadaceae > Sphingomonas_O. The sequence continues at coordinate 6,503 of JAYTAP010000093.1, read as the reverse complement.
ACCCTGACCGAAGATGCCCTGCGCGGCATAGCTGCCGTCGTCGTTCGTCCACCACTGATAGCCATAGCCGCGGCCGGGCTTTGCGATATCGGCTTGCTTGCTCGTCGCCGGGACTGACCAGTCATCGGGAACGACGCGCTTACCCCCGGCGATCGCGCCATCAAGCATAAATTGCCCGAAGCGCGCATAATCCTGAAGCGATGCCGAGACGCAACAGCCGCTGATCTCGTGACCCGTCGATCCCGTGATCCACAAGGCGTCCTGCGCCATGCCATAAGGTTTCCAGATTTTTTCGGACAGATAGGCCGAGAGCGTCTTCTTCGTCGCGCTCGATACGAGCACGCCGATCAAATTGGTTTCGCCGGTCTTGTAGACCCACTTCGTGCCCGCCAGTGCTTCACGCGGCAGCTTGCGCATATAGCTCACCGTAACATCGACACCCTGTTCGGCCTTGTGGATACCAAACAAAGCGACGTCGGATTTCGGATCGGTATAGTCTTCGTTCCAGCGAACGCCCGACGTCATCGTCAGCAACTGGCGCACGGTGACCTCGTCATAAGCCGACCCCTGCAGATCGGGGATATACACCGTCACCATGTCGTCTAGGCTCTCGATATAACCGTCGCGAACAGCCGCGCCGACGAGTGTCGACGTCAGCGATTTGGCAACCGAAAAACTGGTCCAGCGCCCCACCGCATCATAATCGAGACCGTATTTTTCGAGCACGATCTTGTTATCGTGAACAATGATCAGCCCCGCCGTGCGTTGATTTGCCATATAGGTATCGACGTCCATACCGATCTTGAGTGGTGCGCCTTTCCCGAAAGCATGAACATCGGACCCCGCCTCGATGGTATTGACGGGTGCAAGCTTTTCCATCTGTCGAAACGCGCCATCGCGTTGATCCTGCGTCCAAAACAGCACATTGGCATCCTTTGGTAAGTTGGCATAAAGTTTGATGGTGTCGCAGCTCGAGAGCATCACCAGTGCAGCGGCGATAAGCGCCTTTTTCATGCGCTTTTCACCAGCGTCACTTGCGACACCGCTATCCCGCCGCCGCGAAACCCGCCTTCACAATATTGCAGATAGAAGCGCCACAAGTCTCTGAACTCCTCATCGAAATGTGCAGGCAGATTTGCCTCGTTAAATTGCGCGTGCCAAATTCTCAACGTCTCGGCATAGCTATCGGCAAAGCTTTGCTGATCGGTCCACGCCAATCCCCGCGCCTCCGCCAGTGCGCGGAACCGGCTTTCCGACAGCAACATGCCACCCGGAAAAATGTAGGTCTGGATGAAATCGGCATTGTCACGATAGCTTTCGAATACGTCGTCGGCGATGCTGATATACTGGATCGCCGCGCGGCCGCCGGGCTTCAGACAGCGCGCAATCGTATCGAGATAAGTCGGCCAATATTGTTCGCCGACGGCCTCGACCATTTCGACGCTGGCAATGGCATCGAATGTGCCTTCTAAATCGCGATAATCGCAAAGCTGGAAGTCGATCGCGGCATCATGATGAGCCCGTGCATAAGCCAACTGGCTCGGCGAAAGGCTGATTGCTGTCACTGTTGCTCCCCGTGCATGGGCAAAAGCAGCGAGGCTCCCCCAGCCGCAACCGATTTCGAGCATTGTCTTGCCCGGTGCCAGCGACAGGCGATCGAGGACCGCTGCTTGTTTACGCTGCTGCGCTGCCTCAAGCGTGTCACCCTCGCTGAACATCGCACTCGAATAGCTCATCGTCGGGTCGAGCCAGGCGGCGTAAAAATCATTGCCGAGATCATAATGCGCAATGATATTGCGCTGCGCCTGACGCTTGGTATTGCGATTCTGCAGATGCGAGATACGCTTGGCAACCCGTTGCCAGCCTTTGGCGCGGCCAACAGTGCCAACGGACTGCCGATTGCGCATGATCAGTTCGAAGAACGGCACTGGGTCAACGCTGTGCCATTCGCCCGCTGCCCAGCCTTCGTAAAGCCCGTTCGACCCGCTCCAGGCCAGTCGAGACAAGGCACGCCAGTCATGGATCGTGATGATGCATGAAGGCCCCGGTGCGCGGTTGCCCAGCGTGCGGACGCGGCCATCGGGAGATATGATTTTCATGGTCCCAAATGCCAACCCGGCGTCGATCCGGTCGAGAATACGGTGATACAGTTTGGCCAGGATATCGTCGGACCAGCGCGCGCTCCGCTCTCGCTGACCGGAAACCGATGCCACAGCGTCCATCGATTAGCCCTTCATCGCCGCATAGGCGGCAAGCGCCCGCTCGCGGCCTTCGCGGTGGCCAATCAGCGGCTTGGCATAGCCTCGTGGTGCCTGCCCCGCGCCGTGCGGATCGTGGATCCATGGTTCCGCCAAGGCGGCGAGCTCGGGAACCCATTGCCTGATATACCCCGCTGCATCGAATTTCTCCGATTGGGAAAGCGGGGCCATGATCCGCACAAACATATTTGAATCAACCCCCGTCCCCGCCGTCCATTGCCAGTTTACTGCATTCGACGCCGCATCATAATCGACCAGCGTGTGTTTGAACCATTGCTCGCCGCGCCGCCAGTCGATCAGCAGATGCTTGATCAGGAACGATGCCGTGATCATGCGGGCGCGGTTGTGCATCCATCCGGTGGCCCAAAGCTGGCGCATCCCGGCATCGACGATTGGGTAGCCCGTCTGCCCTTTCGTCCAGGCAACGAAATCATCGTCGGCATCGCGCCACGGCAGCCGATTGAAATCTGACCGAGCATTCGCCGATTCATAATCGGGAAACTGATCGAGTGTGTTTGCCGCATAATCGCGCCAGCCGATTTCGCGCAGATAGGGCTCACCCTGTTCGCCGACGCGCTTGGCGATTTGATGCCAAACGGTAGCTGGCGAAATCTCGCCGAAATGAAGATGCGGCGACAGGCGCGACACGCCCGCTTCGGACGGAAAATTGCGCGCGCGGTCATAACCATCGACGTGGTCGAGCCAATGTGTCAGCGATGACTTTGCACCCGCTTCGCCTGGCGTCCAGATGTCGAAACCTGTCGACCAGTCTGGCTTGGTGGGCAGCAGGTTCCAGTCCTCGAGTCGGTCGCTCCTCGCCCCGACCCCGACGATAGTATCCGGTGCCTTGAGCGGCAACGCAGGTGGCATTCGTTGCAGGATCGCGCGCCAATAGGGCGTGAAAATCTTGTAACGCCCGCCGCTCCCGGTCAGCACGGTCGGCGGGTGGACCAGATAATTGCCGTCATGCAGTGTCAGGGCGTCGCCGAGCTTTGCATCCGCAGCTTTCCACCATGGTTCGTATTGCCGCGTCGCATGAATGTGCGTCGCGCCCGTCTCGGCCATCACTGCTTCCAGTTCAGTCACCGGATCGCCGCGCCGCAGCACCAGTGGCACGCCGCGTTTTGCAAGACTGTTGGACAGCGCTGTCAGACTATGGTGCAGCCACCAGATCTGGGCTGCACCGGCATGTTCATCGAACACATAAACAGCGACGATCGGCCCCGAGGCTGCCGCCGCAATCAGCGCAGCGTTATCGGAAAGTCGGAGGTCCTGGCGAAACCAGACAATGTTCATTCAACCAACCTCGTCATTCCCGCGTAGGCGGGAATCCAACTCCCACAATAGAGCTTCGGGAGTTGGGCCCCCGCCTTCGCGGGGGTGACGATGTGGTGAATCATATGACGTGGTGGTCCTTGTCCACATGCCATGTCTGCGCGCGCTCCATCAACGCTTGCAAGTCGGCTGTCTTTCCTTCCGCGGTTGCTTCGTCAGCGGCCAGCAACGTCTGATCGAAGGTCGGGCGCGGATCGTCATAAAGCACGCCCAGCGCCATCGGAAACGGCCCGAACACCATCTCGACGAGCATATGCGCAACGGCACGATTCTTGATGTCGTGGACAAGAACGCCGGCGGCCGCCCAGTCACCGTCAACGACATCGACGACTTTCATACGAAGTTCGGCGCGGTCGACGGCGATCCCTTTGGTGCCCTTGGCAAACAGCATCGGCGCGCCATGTTCGACCCAAAGCTGATGGTTGTCGGCATTCTGCTTGTCAGCAAATTCCCCAAACACATCGGCATTATAAACAATGCAGTTCTGGAAAATCTCGACAAACGCCGCGCCATTGTGGCGGTAGGCAGCTTTCAACACCTCAGGCAGCTTCTTGTGAATATCGATCCCACGCGCCACGAACCGCGCACCAGCACCAAGTGCGAATGCGCAAGGCCGCGCGGGCCGGTCGACCGAGCCGAACGGCGTTGACGGCGACTTGGTGCCTTCGCGCGATGTCGGCGAATATTGTCCCTTGGTCAGGCCGTAAATCTCGTTGTTGAACAGCAGGAACTGCACGTTCAGATTACGCCGCAGCAAGTGCATCGTGTGGTTGCCACCGATCGATAGCGCATCGCCGTCGCCGGTGATGATCCACACATCGAGCTCGGGATTGGCGAGCTTCACGCCTGTTGCCACGGTCGGTGCGCGGCCGTGGATCGTGTGAAACCCGTATGTCTCCATATAATAAGGGAAGCGCGACGAACATCCGATGCCGCTGACGAACACGGTATTCTCAGGCCGCGCACCCAGCTCGGGCATGGTCCGCTGCACCGCTTTCAGGATGGCATAATCGCCGCAACCGGGGCACCAGCGCACTTCCTGATCGGTCTCCCAATCCTTGGGCGTCGTCAGGCGAATGGGAGTCATGTCGTTCATGCGATTTGATCCTCGATAATGGACTCGGGCGTTGGCCTCGCCATCGGATTGGGAAGCCCGTGTTCGCTCGGTGGAACCGTTCCGCCTTCATTGTCGTCGATGCGGTCATAGAATTTCGCGATGGCGTCTTCGATTTCAGCAATGCGGAACGGCTGGCCCGAAACCTTGTTGAGCGGCTTTGCATCGACCAGATACTGATCGCGCAGCACGGTTTTTAGCTGGCCGGTGTTCATTTCAGGCACCAGGATATTGTCAAAGCTCCGTAACAGATCGCCCAGATTTTTGGGCATCGGCCAGATATGGCGGATGTGGATGTGGCTGACATCCAGCCCCTTGCTCCGCGCGCGGCGCACGGCTTGCAGGATCGGGCCGAACGTCGAGCCCCAGCCGACGACGACCAGTTTGCCGCCCGGCGTACCCAGTTCCATGCCCTGATCGGGGATATGGTCCGCCACCCCATCGACCTTGCCCTTCCGGATGTCCGTCATCGCCTGATGGTTGCCCGGTGAATAATCGATATGGCCGGTATCAACCTGCTTTTCGATCCCGCCGATCCGGTGGAGCAGCCCCGGCGTGCCCGGCTTGACCCAAGGGCGCGCCAGCTTTTCATCGCGGGCATAGGGCTTGAACCCGTCCGCTGGCGCTTCTTCCATGAACTCGACGGGGAATGCAGAGAACTCGTCGCGATGCGGCACTTTCCACGGCTCGGCCGCATTGGCGATGTAACCATCGGTCAACAGCATGACCGGCGTCATATATTGCACCGCGATCCGCACGGCTTCGATCGCGCAATCGAAACAATCGGCGGGCGAACGCGCAGCTATGATCGGCATCGGCGCGTCGCCGTTGCGGCCGTAAACGGCTTGATACAGGTCCGACTGTTCGGTCTTGGTCGGCAAGCCGGTCGATGGCCCGCCGCGCTGCGAATTGACGATCACCAGCGGTAATTCGGTCATGATGGCCAGCCCCATGAACTCGCCTTTCAGCGCAATCCCCGGCCCCGATGACGACGTAACGCCAAGCTGCCCGGCATAGGAGGCGCCGATGGCGGCACCGATGGCAGCAATCTCGTCTTCGGCCTGAAACGTCGTGACGCCAAATTCCTTCAGCCGCGCCAGATGATGCAAAATCGCCGAAGCCGGCGTGATCGGATACCCACCGAAAAACATCTTGAGATTGGCGAGTTTCGCGCCCGCAACCAGCCCGAGTGACAGCGCTTCGGCACCCGTAACGGTGCGGTAAAGGCCGGGTTCGACCGGTGCCGCTGCAACCGCATGCTGCCTGACCGATGCGCCAATTTCCGCCGTCTCACCATAGGCGTGACCCGCATTCAGCGCAGCAATGTTGGCTTCGGCGAGCAGCGGCGTCTTCTTGAACTTGGCATTCAGCCAATCAACGATCGGCGCGCGTTTACGTCCGAACATCCAGAGCGCCAGCCCCAGCGTCCACATGTTCTTGCAGCGCAGCGCTTCCTTGTTGCCGAGCCCGAACGGCTTGACGGCATCGAGCGTTAGCTGCGAGATGTTGAAGGCCATCAACTGCCACCGCGCAAGCGATCCGTCCCCGAGCGGCGAAACCTCATAGCCTGCCTTCGACAGGTTACGCGCACCGAACTCGCCTTCGTCGGCAATGATCAGCCCGCCCGGTTTCAAATCGCCAACATTGGTTTTCAACGCCGCCGGGTTCATCGCGATCAGGACATCGGGCGCGTCACCTGCGGTTTCGATCGACGACGATCCGAAATTGATCTGGAATGCCGAGACACCGAACAAAGTCCCCTGCGGCGCGCGGATTTCGGCGGGGAAATCGGGGAA
>JAYTAP010000092.1:0-2675 GCA_043737475.1 Sphingomonas sp. | reverse complement strand
GCCGCGTCTTCGGTCACATGCGGGAAGGCCAACGCATTGCTTTCGCCGCGGCACAGATTGGTCGAACGGCGGGGTCGGTCGATGACGCTGTCCGCGGCCTTTACGAAAAGCTGGGTTATGGACCGCGCTACAAGCTCCCCGGCCTGTCGCACCGCACGGGCCACGGCATCGGCATGGACGGCCACGAACCGGTCAACCTCGTCCACGGCGAAACGACGCAGCTTGCGCCCGGCATGTGCTTCTCGAACGAACCCGGCCTCTATCTTCCCGGCAAATTCGGCGTGCGGATTGAGGATTGTTTTTATATGACCGACGACGGGCCGGTGTGGTTTTCAAAGCCGCAGGTCAGCATCGAATATCCGGCGGGTTAAGCGATGAAAAAGCGATTACAATTGGCATCTTTCGGCATGATAGGGCTTATCAGTGGCTGCTCGCCGCCAGCGATAGATTTAGAAATCAGGCCGGTGGATGATGTTCGCGTCATCTTTCTTTCCCAAGATTGGGCACCATTCGGATTAAAGCGGAAGCAGCCTTGCGTTGACAAGATCGAGTTACGCGAGGGGGCAAGCGGTGACGGAAAGCCCATCTGGACGGCTAAGTTAGTCGGCAGCCAGCAATGCAAGCGTAATTTCGGTGCGTTTATTTTGGGAAAAACGCCCCCGGGTTTCATCAGCGACCGCGAAATGCCAACGCTTGCAGTGGGCAAACGCTATTTCCTTGTTGTTCAGGGCATTGGATTTGCCGAAGTTCCATTTACCTATTGAAGGCCTCCCGCTTGAGCATCCCCCACGTCTCCCCTAAGCGCCACCTATGACATCGACCAACGACATCCGCCGCTCATTTCTCGACTATTTTGAAGGGCAGGGCCATGCCCGCGTTCCGTCTGCGCCGCTGGTGCCGCACAATGACCCGACGTTGATGTTCGTGAATGCCGGGATGGTGCCGTTCAAGAATGTCTTTACCGGCCTCGAAACGCGGCCATACCAGACTGCGGCGTCGAGCCAGAAATGCGTGCGCGCGGGTGGAAAGCATAATGATCTCGACAATGTCGGCTATACCGCGCGGCATCATACCTTCTTCGAAATGCTCGGGAATTTCTCGTTCGGCGACTATTTCAAGGAGCAGGCAATCCATCACGCATGGACGCTGCTGACGCGCGAGTGGGGTTTGCCTGCGGACAAGCTGACGGTCACGGTTTATCACACCGATGACGAAGCGCACGCGCTATGGCGCAAGATCGCTGGCTTGCCCGATAGCCGCATCATACGGATCGCGACGGCGGACAATTTCTGGTCGATGGGCGATACCGGGCCTTGCGGGCCGTGCAGCGAGATTTTCTACGATCACGGCGATCATATCACGGGCGGACCGCCGGGCAGTGCCGACGAGGATGGCGACCGCTTTGTCGAAATCTGGAATCTGGTCTTCATGCAATATGACCAGCGCGGGCCGGATGACCGGATTTCGCTGCCCAAGCCGAGCATCGACACCGGCATGGGGCTCGAGCGCATCGCAGCCGTGTTGCAGGGCGTGCACGACAATTATGACACCGACACGTTCAAGGCGCTTATCCTTGAATCGGGCGAGTTGACCAAAACCGCGACAACAGGCGACAATCAGGCGTCGCACCGTGTGATTGCCGATCATCTGCGGACGTCGGGATTTCTAATTGCCGATGGCGTGCTGCCGTCGAACGAAGGACGTGGATATGTTTTGCGCCGGATCATGCGGCGGGCGATGCGGCATGCGCATATATTGGGTGCGAAGGACCCGCTGATGCACCGCCTTGTGCCGTCATTGGTCGCCGAGATGGGCAGCGCGTTTCCCGAACTGGTGCGCGCACAGGCGGCGGTCGAAGCAACGCTGCTCCAGGAGGAGACACAATTTCGCAGAACCCTGCAAAATGGCTTGAAGCTGCTTGACGAAGCGACAGCAAGCATGGCGGCAGGCGCGATATTGCCCGGTGATGTCGCGTTCAAACTCTACGACACATACGGTTTCCCTTATGATTTGACCGAAGATGCGCTGCGCATGCAGGGCCTCGGCATCGACCGCGCAGGTTTTGACGAAGACATGGCGCGGCAAAAAGCGATGGCGCGGGCCGCCTGGAAGGGATCGGGCGCGAAGGCTTCCGATGATATCTGGTTCGATATCGCCGAGCGCGTGGGTGGGACCGAGTTTACCGGCTACGCATCGACCAAAGGTGTCGGCGAGGTGCTCGCACTGCTCGTCGATGGCGTCGAAGTGAAAACGATCGACGCGCCAACAATTGCTGTCGTCATTACCAATCAGACGCCGTTTTATGGCGAAAGCGGCGGCCAGACCGGCGACGCCGGCTTTATTCTCGGCGACAATGGTTTGCGGGCTCTTGTTTCGGACACATCGAAGCCGCTTGGTCGTCTGCACGCGCATCACACGACAATCGAGGTGGGACGGATTACTGTCGGGGACACTGTCAGCCTTGCCATCGATGCGGAGCGCCGCGATCAGATTCGGGCGAATCATAGTGCAACGCATCTGCTTCATGCGGCCTTGCGCAACCGGCTCGGTGCGCATGTCAGCCAGAAAGGCAGCATGGTTGCGGCGGATCGTCTGCGCTTCGATTTTTCGCACGGCGGCGCGCTATCGAGCGACGATATTGCTGCAATCGAAGCCGAGGTTAACGCCGAGATTCG
>JAYTAP010000091.1:0-16279 GCA_043737475.1 Sphingomonas sp. | reverse complement strand
CGATGCATGCGCCGAACGCGTTCGTGAATGGTCGAAGCGCGGGGCCGATGTCATCAAGATAACCGCAACGGGTGGCGTGCTCAGCCAGCAGGGCCGCGGCCTTGAAGGGCATTTCATGTCTGCCGAAATTCAGGCCATCACGGCAACGGCGGCGCGCCTCGGCCTGAAAGTCGCGGCACACGCCCACGGTGCGCGCGGGATCGAGGAAGCAGCGGCCGCTGGCGTCGATTCGATCGAGCATGGCACATTTGCGGACGATGCTGCGCTGAAAGTCATGAAAGCAAAGGGCGTCTGGATGGTCCCGACGCTGATGGCCTTTTCGGGGCTCAATGACCGCGTCGGCAAAAATATTTATACGCCCGTGGTCGAGACCAAAGCGAAGGCTGCCCTGAAGTTGTGGGGCAATGGCCTGCGCGCCGCCAAGCGCATGGGCGTCAAAATCGCCTACGGCACCGATGCAGGCGTTTTCGAACACGGCCGCAACGGCGAGGAAGCCCAGCTGATGGTCACAAGAGGCGGCATGACGCCACGCGAAGTCCTGATCAGCGCGACGCGCGATGCGGCGGAATTACTGGGAATTTCGGCGGACACGGGGACGCTTGCTGTTGGCAAAGTTGCAGATTTGATTGCCGTCGACGGTGATCCGCTGACCGATGCCAGCGCCTTGACCAAAGTCGCTTATGTGATGGCAGCCGGGCGCGTCGTGCCGATGAAGTGACCCGAGCCGATCGTCACACGCGCATCGGCATCAGGACGTAAAGCGCGGCAGACTTGTCATTCTCGCGCAGCAGCGTTGGCGCGGCGGCATCGGCCAAATGCACTTCGATCATGTCGCCTTCGACCTGCGCTAGGATATCCATCAGGTAGCGCGCGTTGAAACCAATCTCGAAGCCGCCTGCGCTATATTCGCCGGGGACTTCTTCTGACGCTGTCCCATTTTCGGGGCTTGTGACGGAAAGCGTGATCTTGTCGGCGTCGAGCGCCATTTTGACCGCGCGCGTCTTTTCGGACGCGATCGTTGCCACGCGGTCGACACCCTGCATGAAGCTTTTGGGGTCGATGCGCAGGATCTTGTCATTGCCGGTCGGGATGACGCGCGTGTAATCGGGAAAAGTGCCGTCGATCAGTTTTGACGTCAAGACCGCGTGGCCGAGCACGAAGCGGATTTTGGTTGCGGACAGCGACACCTCGACGCTGCCGTCGACTTCATCAAGCAGCTTGCGCAATTCGGCAACGCATTTGCGCGGCACGATGATGTCGGGCATCCCATCGGCACCATCAGGCTTGGCTACGGTGACGCGTGCAAGACGGTGACCATCCGTAGCCGCCGCTTTCAGAGCATCATCGGCAACATGCAGAAAAATGCCGTTGAGATAATAGCGCGTTTCCTCGGTCGAAATTGCAAAGCGCGTCTTGTCGATGATCTGGCGCAGCGTCGCGGCGGGCAGCTCGAACTTGGTCGGCAACTCGCCTTCGGCAATGACCGGAAAGTCGTCGCGCGGCAAAGTGGACAAATTGAACCGCGCACGCCCTGCGTTTACGGCCATCTTGCCTTCGGCTGCCGCCAGTGACACCTGCGCGCCTTCGGGAAGCTTGCGCGCAATGTCGAACAAAGTGTGCGCCGAAATCGTCGTCGCGCCTGCCTGTTCGACCTGCGCATCGACCGTTTCCAGAATCTGCAAGTCAAGATCGGTCGCCATCAGGCGGATGCCGCCGCCCCGCCCTTGCTCATCAGGGGCAAGCGCTTCGATCAGCACGTTGGACAGGATCGGGATCGTGTTGCGCCGCTCGACCACTGACTGGACGTGGCCCAGGCTTTTCAGGAGTGTTGCGCGTTCGATGGTCGCCTTCATGGTGCGGTAAAACCCCCGGTCGTCGATCTGAATTGAACTCCCTTTGTCATGGCGCGAAAAAAGGGCCGGGGCAAGCGTTGCAAAATGGTTGCGGGTCACGGATGGAGCCAAGCCATGACACTTCAGGGCCGCATTTTCATCGCACGACACGGGCAAACCGTGTTCAATGCCGCCGCGCGCATGCAGGGCAGCGCGCAGGACACGCCGCTAACACGTGCAGGCTTTGCGCAGGCCGACGCAATGGGTGCGGCGCTGGCGACTTATCTCGGCACGAAGCAGTCTTTGCAAATGTACGCGTCGCCATCGGGCCGTGCGCTGCAGACGCTGGCGGTCGTTGCTGAACATATCGGCGAGGACTGGCATCAGGCGACGCATGATGCGCGGCTGATGGAGATCGACGTCGGCACGTGGGGCGGGCGGACCTATGCCGAGATCATTGCCGAACAGGGCGAAATCATGGACCGCGAAGCCTCGTTGTTCAACGTGCGGCCGCCGGAGGGCGAATGGTATGACGAAATTGCGGCGCGGCTTTCGTCGTGGATCGATGACACGCGTGATGCGCGCGGCGACCGTCTGGTAATCATGCACGGCATGTCAAGCCGTGTGCTGCGCGGGTTGTTGCTCGGGCTGCCGGTCGATCCGGTGTACTTAGCACCGATTGCGCCAAGCGTTGCCCAGGGGACGCTGGTCATGATCGGCAACGGGGCGGAAACGATTATCGAGGCGGGCGGGGCATGACGCGTGCGCTGCTGGCGTTGCTGGCAATCGCGAGCCCGGCATCCGCAGCGCGAACATCGCTCGGCACATTCGACGGCTGGGGCGCTTTCAAGGATGACAACCCGGCACGCTGTTATGCGATTGCACAACCAGTGCGGGGCGGGGGCGGGAAATGGCGACCCTTTGCCAGTGTCGCAACCTGGCCGCGAGCGCGGGTGCGCGGGCAAGTGCACATTCGCTTGGGCCGAGAAAAACTGCCGAACGCGCCGGTCACGCTGACGATCGGTGACCAGCGCTTTCAAATGGTCGCGGGCGGGGCCGACGTCTGGGCGCCTGACCCGCGTTTCGACGCGGCTATTGTCGCTGCCATGCGAAGCGCGCCCTTGATGCGCATTGCGACACGCGCGACCACAGGGGCGGCATTTACCGAAACTTATCTACTGAAGGGCGCCGCGACCGCAATTGACGCAGCGGCACTGGGCTGCGCGCGGGACTGAAAGTTATCACATGCATGCGCGAACGAGCAACCGGTATCTCAATACCCGCAAGCTGAATATGCTTCTTTTCGGCCATTCCTTGGACTAACTTTCGACTAACTTTTGGCATCGGCCCCCTCCTATCGCCGCGGAAGCTATTCGCCTAAGGCGCGCCGATGACTCCGTACATGCAATCTCCCGGCCTTATCGATCCCGTCCCCGTCCCCCGCGCTGCCGTCGTCCGCGAAGACGGCCGCGTCGACTTGCTCGGCCTGACCAAGGAGGGCATTCGCGCCGCGCTCGAGGCAAAGGACATGGAGCCCAAACAAGCCAAGCTCCGCGCCAAGCAGCTGTGGCACTGGATGTACAATCGCGGCGCGACCGAGTTTACTGCGATGACCGATATTGCCAAGACCATGCACCCGTGGCTCGCCGAGCATTTCATTGTGAGCCGCCCCGAGATCGTGGAGGCGCAGGTCTCGACCGACGGCACGCGCAAATGGCTGCTGCGCAGTCCGGATGCACAGGATTACGAGATGGTCTTTATCCCCGATGCGGATCGGGGGACGCTGTGCGTGTCGAGCCAGGTCGGCTGCACGCTCAATTGTCGCTTCTGCCACACCGGCACGATGCGGCTGGTGCGCAATCTGACCGCAGGCGAAATCGTGGGGCAAGTGATGCTTGCGCGTGACTCGCTCGGCGAATGGCCGTCGTCGCAGGACGGGCGGCTGCTCACCAACATCGTCATGATGGGCATGGGTGAGCCGCTCTATAATTTTGACAATGTCCGCGATGCGCTCAATCTCGTTATGGCAGGCGATGGCCTCGCGCTCAGCAAGCGGCGAATCACGCTCAGCACGTCGGGTGTCGTCCCGATGATGGCGCGGGCGGGCGCGGAAATCGGGGTCAATCTGGCGGTCTCGCTCCATGCCGTGACCAAGGAAGTGCGCGACGAAATCGTGCCGATCAACCGCAAATACGGGATCGAGGAATTGCTTCAGGCCTGCGCCGATTATCCGCAGGCGAACAATGCGCGGCGGATTACCTTCGAATACGTGATGCTGCGCGACAAGAACGACAGCGACGCCGACGCGCGCGAACTTGTGCGCCTGATCAAGCATTATGATCTGCCCGCAAAGGTTAACCTGATCCCGTTCAACCCGTGGCCGGGCGCGGCCTATGAATGCTCGACGCCCGAACGCATCCGGGCGTTTTCGGGGATTATCTTCAATGCGGGGATCAGCGCGCCGGTGCGGACGCCAAGAGGGCGCGATATCGATGCGGCTTGCGGGCAGCTGAAGACGTCGAGCGAACGCAAATCGCGTGCGGAACTGGATGCGCTGGCGGAGGAGAAGTTGGCGGCTTTGGGGTAACCTGCGCATCCGGATCTTTGATGCATCGCTATTGAAATCCGACTCGAGCCGTGTATTCGGCAGTTCGAGGGACAAAAATGGTTCGGTCAAGCTACGGTGTAGGTGCATACAGCACAGCAGAGGCGGCCCATCTGCTTTCGGTCAGTTCGCAAACGCTGCGGCGCTGGCTGTATGGATACGAGTATGCCCATGCAGGAAATCGGGTGTCCCAAAAAGCACTTTGGCAGCCGCAGTATGATCCCGAAACAGACGGTGCTCTATTGGGCTTCCAAGATTTGATTGAAGCCAAAATCGTCAACGCCTTGCGGCGATCTGGTATTGGATTACCAACAATAAGGCTGTGCATTGCACGCGCACGTGAAATGCTTGGTCAAGACCATCCCTTCGCCACCACGGCTTTCAAAACTGACGGCAAACGGATATTTCTTGAGATCACTGCACACGTCGATGAGGCAAGCCTGATTGACCTCAAAGATCGCCAGCATGTCTTCCGTTCGGTCGTACTGCCTTCGTTGACAGGCTTGGATTTTGGTGACGAGCGAGTAGAGCGGTGGTGGCTTATCCCGGGTAGGCGAACGCTGGTAGCAGACCCCAGACGTGCATTTGGGCAACCAATCTTAAGTGACGCGGGAGCTTTAACATCACGCATTGCTCAGGATGTCAGAGCCGAAGGTTCTGTTCAGCGCGTTGCCAAGCTCTATCATACCACCGTACGAGCTGTTCGCGACGCCGTAAGCTTTGAGGCTGGTGATTTTAGAGTAGCCGCTTGAAGCTGTTTATCGACAACAATTTGCCTCCCCAATTAGCCGACGGCTTGAACGCATTGTTCGCGGGCGATCACGAGGTCGTCTCGCATCGTGGAAAGTTTGGTAAAACGCACCGATTGGATGAAGAGTGGATCCCCGTTCTCGGTAGCGAAGGCGGCTGGGTCGTCTTGTCAGGGGATTTGAACATCGCCCGCAAGCGACCTCAACGGGATTTATTTCTGCGAGAAATACTGGTTGGGTTTTTTCCTCGTTCGGCCGTTATGGAATTACCGCTGCACAAGAAGGCTTCTCGAATTCTCGCTGTATGGGACCGGATGGAACGCATTTCCAACGACGTTCGGCCCGGGCTGTTTGAGCTCCAGCGTAGTGGAGAAAAGTTCAAACAACTTTAGATGTGGCTCGGTCCTGACCTCCGCGCGCTTACCCTCGCCGCCGCCGCTGGCCTGATCGGCGGGGCCATGAATGCCCTTGCAGGCGGGGGGACGTTTGCGACGATGCCTGCCCTCATTGCACTTGGCTTGCCTAGCCCTATCGCCAATGCGACCAGCAATGTTGCCTTGCAGCCCGGCGCGATGACCGCTGCGTGGGGGTTTCGCAAAGACCTCGAGCCGCTTGGCGGCATCAGCATCCGAACACTCGCGGCGATCACGTTCTTGGGCGGACTGCTCGGTAGTGCACTCCTCATCATCACCCCGACGCAGACGTTCGACATTATTATCCCGTGGCTGCTGCTGATCGCTTTCCTCGCGATCGCGTTTGGGAAATCCGCCGCCGACTGGCTGAAAACCAAAGTCACGATCGGCCCGCCGACGCTGATGGTCGCGCAGAGTTTGCTTGGCCTTTACGGCGGCTATTTCGGCGGTGGCGTGGGGATTATGACGACGGCGACTTATGGCTTGCTTGCGGGGATGCCGCCGCACCGGCTGATGGCACCGCGCACGCTCATGCTGGCGATTGCCAATACGGCAGCTGCTATCGTGTTCATTGGTTTCGGCATGGTGCGCTGGTGGGTCTGCCTGCCGATGCTGGTCGGGGCGGTCGCGGGCGGCTGGCTCGGCGCGCATTACGGCAAGAAACTGTCGCCCCGCATCATCCGCTGGTGGACGCTTGCCGTAACCGCAACGACGACGATCGTCTTTTTCTTTCGGGCCTATGGTTGACGTGTAACCGGTGCGCGCGCAGCTTCGTAAGGCGATGATGGACGTAACACAGATCAAGGGCGGCGAGCTCGTCAAGAAACACCGCTTTTCGACGCGGGCATGGCACTGGATTAATGCCGTCGCGATCATCGTCATGCTGATGTCGGGCATGATGATTTCGAACGCGCATCCGCATCTTTACTGGGGACAATATGGCGCGAATACCGACACGCCGTGGCTGAGCATCGGCTGGTTTATCGAAGGCGGGCGCTTCCCCGGCTGGGCGACGATCCCTTCGACATACAATCTGGCGCTGGCGCGTCACTGGCACCTGTTTTTTGCCTGGGTGATGGCAGTCGGGTTTCTCGTCTATCTGATCATCAGCCTGGTCAATCGGCATATCGCACGCGATCTGACGCTGAGCCGCGCCGAAGTTGCGCCGCGCCATCTTTGGCAAGAAATCAAGCATCACGCGATGCTGAAATTCCCGACGGGTGCGGCAGCGCTCAGCTATAATACGCTGCAGAAGATCACGTATATCATCGTGCTGTTCGTGCTGTTTCCGCTCGTGATCCTGACCGGCATGTGCCTGTCGCCCGGCATTTCGCCGATCACTGGCTGGGCGATCGATCTGTTCGGTGGACGCGCGACGGCGCGGTCGATCCATTTTATCTGCGCCGCTGCGATCGCGCTGTTCATCGTCGTGCACTTGCTGCTCGTCCTGCTGGCGGGGCCGTATAATGAAATCCGCTCGATGATTACCGGCAAGTTTCGCGTGCCGCACGATCGCCCGGCGAAAATTGTCGAACCGGTGGGAGAGGTCGCATGAGCAGCATATTAACGCGGCGCGCGCTGCTAGTCGGCGGCGCGGGGGCAATGGTTGCGGGATGCGACGCGCTTGGTGACAACGCCTCGTTTCGAGCATTGCTGAAAACTGGCGAGGACGCCAACTATGCGCTCCACCGGACGCTGCAGGCCCGCACCGCACTTGCCAAGGAGTTCAGTCCGGCTGAGCGTTCGCCGATTTTCCGCGCGAACGGCACGCGCGTGCCGTCGGGCGATGCCTATGCGCGTCACATAGCGACGGGGTTCACCGACTGGCAGCTTGTCATCGATGGCCTCGTCGCGCGGCCGCAGGCACATTCGCTCGCGGCGCTGAAGGCGATGCCCATGCGGTCGCAAATCACGCGCCATGACTGTGTCGAGGGATGGAGCGCGATCGGCAAATGGACCGGCGTGCCGCTCAAGGCGCTGCTCGATCAGGCAAGCGTCAGCCCGCGCGCCAAATACATCATCTTTCATTGTGCCGATTCGCAATCGAACGGGACCATGTATTATGAATCAGTCGACATGATCGACGCGCTGCATCCGCAGACGATGCTGGCATGGGCGCTGAACGATACGTTGCTTCCCGTGCCCAACGGCGCGCCGTTGCGCCTGCGGGTCGAGCGGCAGCTGGGCTATAAACATGCCAAATATGTCCAGCGCATCGAAGCGGTCGCATCGCTCGTCGGTCATTACGGCGGCAAGGGCGGCTATTGGGAGGATGCCGCCGGATACGAATGGTATGCCGGCGCGTAAGTTTCACGTGCATTTTTCGCGTTACGGCGACACAGTGACGACCCAATAATAAACAAGGGCATTCGGTGGTCACCGGCGATTTCGAAGCAGTAGGCGATGCTGTCACGGGCGCGGTTATCGCGCGGGCCGTCGAGCCCGATTTGGGTAATACGAACGCAGACGCGCGCAGCACATGTCTCAATTGCGGCGCGCTGCTGGTCGGCGCGCATTGCCATGATTGCGGGCAAAAGGCCGTAGTCCACCGCACGCTGCGATCATATGGGCATGACTTGCTGCACGGCGTTTTCCATTTCGAAGGGAAAGTGTGGACGACATTGCCGATGCTTGCATTGCGTCCCGGCGAACTGACGCGGCGTTATATCCATGGGGAGCGTGCCAAGTTCGTCTCGCCATTGGCTTTGTTTTTGTTTGCGATCTTTTTGATGTTTGCGGTTTTTGAAACTGTCGGAGGCCCGGTTCGTAACGACGGCACCGGTAAAAGTGAGTTCAACGTCAATACATCGACGACAAAGCCGGACGACAGAATTGACACATTGACACGCGAACGAGCACGGCTCGTCGCGCAAAAGAAAGATCCGGCAAAGATAGATGCCGAGCTTGCCGAAGAACGCAACGGGCGCGATTTCGCATTACAGATACGAAATACGCTTGCGGGCAAGCCGTCGAAACTGAATGCTGGTTTGGATCTCGATACCGGCTCTGCGGCTATGGATAAAAGTATCGCGCAGGCTTTTCAGAATCCCAAGCTTCTGCTCTATAAATTGCAATCGAGTGCGTATAAATTTGCCTGGGCACTGATCCCATTGTCATTGCCTTTCATGTGGCTGATGTTTGCGTGGCGGCCACATTACAAACTATATGACCATGCCGTGTTCGTTACATATTCGATTTCGTTCGTGATGCTGTTGCTGATTGTGATGTCAATTATCGGCGCGCTGGGGATAAAATCGATCGTGTTACTGGCGGTTCTTCCCCTGCATTTTTTCCTGCAGTTGAAAGGCACCTATTTGCTGACGGCGTTCAGCGCCGGCTGGCGGACGATTGCGCTCGGGTTCGTCGCGTCATTCGTTCTTGTCGCCTTCGGACTTTTCCTGCTTGCACTCGGATTGATGGGTTGAGCCTGCGCCCCTAAGGCATCGGCTGCGAATCAGCGGAGGGCCTCCAGTGACCGACATCAAAAAAGTGGTTCTGGCCTACTCGGGCGGGCTCGACACAAGCGTCATCTTGAAATGGCTGCAGCAGACCTATGGTTGCGAAGTCGTAACGTTCACCGCCGATCTCGGGCAAGGCGAGGAGCTTGAGCCTGCGCGGGCCAAGGCCAAGCTGATGGGCGTTCGTGACGAGAACATCTTCATCGATGACCTGCGCGAGGAATTTGTCCGCGATTATGTGTTTCCGATGATGCGCGCCAATGCGGTGTATGAGGGGCTGTATCTGCTTGGCACGTCGATCGCGCGGCCGCTGATCGCCAAGCGTCAGGTCGAGATTGCGCGCCAAGTCGGCGCTGATGCTGTCAGCCACGGCGCGACGGGGAAAGGCAATGATCAGGTCCGCTTCGAGCTCGGCTATTATGCGCTTGCGCCCGACATCAAGGTCATTGCCCCGTGGCGCGAATGGGATTTGAACAGCCGCACGGCCTTGATTGCTTTTGCCGAAGCGCACCAGATCCCGGTGGCAAAAGACAAGCGCGGCGAAAGCCCGTTTTCGACCGACGCGAACATTCTTCACACGTCGTCCGAAGGCAAGGTTCTCGAAGACCCTTGGGGTGAAGTGCCAGACTATGTTTATTCGCGCACCGTCAATCCGGAAGATGCGCCCGATAGACCCGAGACGATCACGGTCGATTTCGAACGCGGCGATGCCGTTGCTGTCAATGGCGAAGCGATGTCACCTGCGACCTTGCTTGCAAGCCTGAACGATCTGGGCCGCGCCCACGGCATCGGGCGGCTCGATCTGGTCGAAAACCGCTTTGTCGGCATGAAATCGCGCGGCATGTACGAAACGCCAGGCGGCACGATCCTGCACTTGGCGCATCGCGGCATCGAGCAACTGACGCTCGATCGCGGCGCGGCGCATTTGAAGGATGAGCTTGCGCCCCGTTATGCCGAGCTTGTTTACAACGGTTTCTGGTTCAGTCCCGAACGCGAAATGCTGCAGGCCGCGATCGATCATTCGCAAGCCAAAGTAACCGGCACCGTGCGGCTGAAGCTATATAAAGGCGCATGTCACATCACCGGTCGCAAATCGCCGCACTCGTTGTATTCGGAAAAAGTCGTGACGTTCGAGGATGATGCGGGCGCTTACGACCAGCGCGATGCCGAAGGGTTCATAAAACTGAACGCACTGCGGCTGCGGCTGCTGGGGCGGCGAGATCGGTGATTTGGACTGCGCGCAAGTAAGTTAATCGGGCTTTAAGTGCATGCTCGCTAAGTCGAGCCCACTTGTTGGGCATCGTGCGGACGAGCGTGAAGGCAGCCATGATCAACCGACTTCGAACCTCAGTTGCCAGCCAGCAAAACTGGTTTTTCGCGATTGCCGCGATATCGATGACGCCGCTGATCCAGGCGCTGTTTACATCGACATTGGACGGATACGTCACCTATCCTCAAGCGCTCATCCGTGTGCTGTCGCTCGTGACCATATTAACCGACACGCTGATCGTTGCGATGGCAATGAAGCTCGGTTTTTTGCGATATATCCGGGTCGAAGTTTCCGTTGGCGCAAAGATTACTTTTGCCGGCTTATTCACCGTCGCGCTGCTCTCGGTTTTCGCGCATGAAGGTCAGGTCCTTTTCAGTCTTTTCATAACGTTGCGGTTTTTCCTGCAACTGGCGGTATTGTTCTCGCTGATTCATATCCTGGCTTCGTCGCACGCGTTCGACGCAAACCGTTATTTTACCGTCATGGCATCCGGCGCCGTGTTCTATGTTGCCTACCTTGTCCTTGTAATCGCGATGATCCCAGAGCCCGCGACGTTCCAGTGGTCCGGGGGGCTGCCGTCCGCTACCAGTGTTCGGCATATCGGTAACTATGTGGCAATCCTTTTGTTGGCAGCGGTCGGGTTGTTCTTGCTGCTGAATGACCGCCGTCGATGGATTGCGCTGGGCGTCATATTTGTCGTTACGGTATTTTTGGCGTGGACGGGATCCCGGGCCGCTTTTCTCGGCCTGACATTGGCGCTGGCCGTCGCAATTTACGTTGTCAGAGGAACTGTATCGGCAAGCCGGATCAGCATTCTGTCGGTAACATGCTTCGCGGCAATGCTGGCGACAGTCTTGCTCCCGGTCCCTGATTCCTCGTTCGGCATCATGCGCATGATCAGTGCGAGCGGCGCGCGTCAACATAGCGACATTTCAAGCGGCCGAACGGTGGTCTGGAAGCACACAATCGATGAAATCGCCGCCGCGCCGATCATCGGCCACGGTTCCGGACGATTTCTCGGCAACATGGACGCAAAGTATCGGTATGATCTCGACAATCCGCACAATTTCGTCCTGCAATTCGCTTACGACTGGGGGATCGCAGGCCTTGCGATTGCGTTGCTTCTTTTGATGCTCGGGGGCGTGAAAATGTTCATACTACCGATCGTCTCGCCGCTCGCGACGTTTTGCGCCGTGTCCGGCCTTATGCTTATGCTTTCGATCGGCATGCTCGAGGGCATGTTCTATCACCCGCTGAAAATGCTGCTTGCCAGTGCGCTGGTCGCACCGGCGTTCGCCCTGGCGCGCCAACAACAGACCCCAGCGCCAGCATTTTGTTAATCAATTTTCCGCATGTGTTAACCTTCTTTTAGGCAATGGCGACGCATTCCCGACAAGCGCGTAAATTCGGGGGGAAAAAGTGTGAGCAGCGGTCGTGGCAATGCAGTCGATGTGGCAATTATCGGCGCTGGCCCGGCCGGCCTGACAGCGGCGTATCTGCTTTCCAAACAGGGGCTTAGCGTCACTGTTATCGAGAAAGATCCTGTCTACGTCGGTGGAATCAGCCGGACGGTCAAACACCAAGGCTTTCGTTTCGACATCGGGGGGCACCGCTTCTTCTCGAAATCGCAGGAAGTCGTCGCGCTGTGGAATGAAATCCTGCCCGACGATTTCATCCAGCGCCCGCGGATGAGCCGCATCTATTACGAAGGCAAATTCTACAGCTACCCGCTGCGTGCCTTCGAAGCGCTGGGCAATCTCGGCATCATCCGTTCGTCGCTGTGCATGCTGAGCTTTGCCAAGGCGAAGGCGTTTCCGCGCCAGAATGTGAAGTCGTTCGAAGATTGGACGATTAACCAGTTCGGCCACAAGCTTTATTCGATCTTTTTCAAGACCTATACCGAAAAGGTCTGGGGTATGCCGTGCGACGAAATGTCGGCGGACTGGGCGGCGCAGCGGATCAAGGGGCTGAGCCTTGGCGCGGCGGTAATCGACGGTCTGAAGCGCTCGCTCGGGCTGAACAAGACGCCCAATGACGGCATGGAAACCAAGACACTGCTCGAGACCTTTCGCTATCCGCGGCAGGGGCCGGGCATGATGTGGGATGCGGCGCGCGACAAGATCGTCGCGATGGGCAACGAAGTCGTGTTGGATACCGCGCTCAAACAACTACGGTTTGACGACGTGACGCAGCGCTGGAACATGCAGACCGTCAATGGCAACGGCACCATTGCAAACATCAATGCCGCGCACGTGATTTCGTCGGCACCGATGCGTGAATTGGCGGGGCGCATTTATCCGCTGCCCGGGACGCTGCCGAGCGCAATGAACCTCAATTACCGTGATTTCCTGACGGTTGCGCTGATGATCAAGTCGGACGATCTGTTCCCCGACAACTGGATTTATATCCATGACGACAAGGTAAAGGTCGGCCGCGTCCAGAATTTCCGCAGCTGGTCGCCCGAAATGGTGCCCGATCCTGAGCTCGCGTGCGTCGGCCTCGAATATTTTTGTTTCGAAGGCGATGGCCTGTGGTCGATGAGCGACCACGATCTTGT
The DNA here is from genome assembly GCA_043737475.1 of Sphingomonas sp. Lineage (GTDB taxonomy): Bacteria > Pseudomonadota > Alphaproteobacteria > Sphingomonadales > Sphingomonadaceae > Sphingomonas_O. Next base: position 3,395 of record JAYTAP010000091.1, on the reverse strand, counting down.
CGCACTGGCCACGAAGGAAATGGTCATTCTTGGCTTATGTGATCCGAAGACCGTTGTCGGCGGTGCGGTTGTGCGTCAGGAAAAGGCTTATCCGGTTTATGACGAAAGTTATCGCGACAACGTCGATGCCATGCGCATCGAACTTGAACAAACCTATCCGACTTTGCACATGGTCGGCCGCAACGGGATGCATCGGTATAACAACCAAGATCATGCGATGATGACCGCGATGCTGACGGTAAAAAACATCGTTGCGGGTCGGCGGGTCTACGACATCTGGAACGTCAACGAGGATGCCGAATATCATGAAAGCGGCAGCGAGGGCGAGCAGGCGGCGCTGGCGTCGGTTCGCGATGTGCCCGAGCGGCTGAAGGCGGCGTAATATGTTGCGGTCGATCGGCGCGCTGACGGGCGGGGTGCCCCCTTATGTGCGCTACATTGCCGTCAGCGGCGGCGCGCTTGGCGTTGACCTCGGGTTGTATTTTCTGTGTCTTTCCACAGGCATTATTGCGACGCTCGCCGCCGCAATCGGCTATCTGACTGGCGTTGTCGTGCACTGGCTGTTGTCGAGCCGTCTTGTCTTTGACGATGTTGCCGAACGCGGCATGGCACGTACCCGGCAAAAGGCGCTGTTTCTCACGTCGGCATTTGTCGGACTTGGCCTGACTGTGGCCATCATTGCGGTTGCAACGCGCTATGGCCTCGATGCCCGTCTCGCCAAGTTGCTTGCCGTCGCGGTGAGTTTCCAGACAACCTATATCCTGCGCCGCAACATCGTGTTCGTCTGATGCAGGCGCGGCGCTTTCCATGGATCGCGGTTATCGCGCTCTGGGTCGGCGTGTCTGCGTTGCTGACGTTTTTGTTCTGGGGCATGGCGATCACGCAGAATTTCGATGATCCCGATGATTTCCTGCGGCTTCAGCAAATCCGTGATTTTGTGGGCGGACAAAGCTGGTTCGATCTGACGCAATACCGGATGGCCGCGCCCGAGGGACTGGCGATGCACTGGTCGCGGCTCGTCGACATACCGGTACTACTTTTTTTGTGGCCGCTTACGCCACTGCTGGGCGCCCCCTTGGCCGAAATCATCGCGACGATCGGCGCCCCGCTGCTCAATTTGCTGGTACTGATGATTGCGATTGTGGCGATAACGCGTCGACTGATCGGCCATGACGTCGCGACAACGATGTTAGCGTGCCTGATGACACTGTCCGCGCCAACGGTTTATCTGCAGATTCATCCCGGCCGGATCGATCATCACGGGTGGCAGATTGTTTTCGCCGCGCTCGCAGTGGCAGCGCTGATGCACCGACATGCACGGATTTCAGGGATTGCCGCTGGTATCGCGCTTGCGCTCTACATCAACATTTCGATCGAAGGCGCGCCTTTTGTTGCGGCGGCCGTCGGCACGGTCGGCTTGCTTTGGGCGTTCCATCGTGACGATGCGGCCCGCCTGCTGTCGCTTGTCGGCGCGCTTGCCATCGCGAGCTTGGCAGCGACCGTGTTCACCGCTCCATCATATCGATGGACCGAGGCTTATTGTGACGCTGTCATGCCGTCGCATATCGTGGCGATGGGCGTCGCGGCAGTCGGCACGGCATTGGCCATTCGGTTTGGCGCAAGTCGCAACAGCCTGATACGCGTTGCTTTGCTTGCTTTGGTGTTGCTGGCGACCGTCGCCATGTTCGGCAGCTTGACGCCAACTTGCCTGGGCAGTCCGTTCGGCAAACTCGATCCGGTGATCGACAAATTCTGGTATCAGAACGTGACGGAAGGGCTGCCGTTCTGGCGGCAGGATGCGATCACGTCGGCTACGATGGTCGCGTTTCCACTTTTGGCATCGCTTGGCACCTTCGTGGGTTTCATCCGGGCAAAATCGCTCGAAATGCAGCGCCGCTGGCTCATCATGCTGGCTTTGTTGATCGTGACTTTTGTGACAGGCGCGCTGGTGCGCCGTGCGGCTGGCGTTACTCATGTCGCGGCCGTGCCCGGTGCGCTGATCCTGATCGGCCTTGCCACCCGCGCCGCAGAACAACATTTACCATCGCTTCTGCGCGCCATCGCTACCGCCACGGCGATCATGGTAATGGCACCGATCACGCCGATCTTTGCGATCGCATCGATGATGCCGCCGCCGAAGCGGACGCCGCTGCCCGAAGGGTCGGTCAATAATTGCGACCGTTTGTGCGTGCTTGACCGGCTGGCCAAGCAGCCGCCCGAAGCCTTGCTCGCGAGCATCGACCTCGGCCCGATGGTAATCGCGCGCACGCCGCACAGCGTTCATGGGACGGGATATCACCGGATGGTGAAGCCGTTGCGCGAAACGATCCTGTTTTTCGAAGGATCGCCGACTCACGGCCAAATGTTTATGAAGCAAAAGGGGTTTCGCCGCATTCTGGTCAGCCCGACGTCGGCCGAGGCGTTCCTGTTTATGCAGAAGGCGCCAAACGGCATGATGGCCAGACTTGTCAAAGGGCCGTTGCCCGACTGGATCGAAGAGGATCCCGCAGGATCGCCTGCGCTGCGGGTCTATCGCGTCCGCAGCTGACGCAGCATTTGCAACTTTGCCAGTCGGCCCGCTAAGGCAAGGCCGTGGCAGCGCAGCATGTTCATTGGTGGCAAAAGCGGACAACCGTCATGCTGCTGGCCGTCCTTGCGATGGTGCCGCTGCTCTGGCCTACGATACCGCCACTGGTCGATTTACCGGGACACATGGGTCGATATCGCGTCCAGCTTGATTATGCAGAGAGTGAAACGCTCAGGAACTTTTACAGCTTCAAATGGAATTTGATCGGCAATCTCGGCGTCGATCTGCTGATCATTCCGTTTTCCAAAATCTTCGGGCTAGAGCTGGGCACGAAACTGATCGTGATGAGCATTCCGGCGATGATGGTCGCAGGGTTGCTGTGGATTGGCCGCGAAGTCCACGGCAAAATCCCCCCGACGGCCATGTTTGCGCTGCCGCTGGCTTACGGGCACCCGTTCCTGTTCGGCTTCGTCAATTTCGCGCTGGCGATGGCACTCGCCTTTCTCGCCTTCGGGCTGTGGCTGCGAATGGCGCGACTGGACGCGACGCGGCTTCGATTGATCCTGTTCGTGCCGATCAGCCTGATCTTGTGGATCGTCCATACCTATGGCTGGGGGCTGCTCGGGCTGCTCGCATTTTCGGCCGAATCGGTTCGCCAGCATGACCGCGGGCGCGGCTGGTTCATGGCGGGAGTGCATGGGGCGCTGCACGCGTCGGTGATGGCGCTGCCGCTATTCCTCACGCTCTATTGGCAAAGCGGCGCGAGCAGCTCGCTGGCGACCGACTGGTTCAACCTCAAGCTCAAGTGGCGCTGGATCGTCATGGCGCTGCGCGACCGCTGGGAATGGTATGATCAGGCGAGCGTGGT
>JAYTAP010000090.1:0-75847 GCA_043737475.1 Sphingomonas sp. | reverse complement strand
GCCCTGGCTTCGTTTCTTTGCCGACAAGGCTCTGGTCAAGATAAGCGAAGAATCCAGTGCCCTGAAAATCGTTGTTGCCCGATTTCAGGATGATGTTGATCGCGCCACCCTGAAAATTGCCTTCGCGAACGTCGTAGGGCGCAACTTTGGCTTGAAATTGTCCGATCGCGTCGAGCGGGATCGGTGAACGGCGGCTTGGCAGGCCATCGGGATTGAGGCCGAAATTGTCGGTGATCGGCACGCCGTCGACCGAGAATTTGTTGTAACGCGCATTCTGCCCCGCAAAGCTGATCGAGCGGCCACCGGTTGGGCTGTCGTCGAGGCGCGCAAACGGATCACGCCGCGCCAGATCGCGGATGTCACGATTGACCGAAGCAACATTGGCAATCTGTTCGGCATTGAGCACGGTCGCTGGCCCTTGCGAAACCGTCCGCGCACCGGGCAGGCGCGATGCCGTCACGATGATTTCCTCGCCAGTCGGGGAAATGGTAAGCGGCAATGTATAGGGCTGTCCAACGACCGTGAAAATGTCGGTAACTTGCGCGCCGGCAAAGCCGTCGGCAGTGACAGTAACGGTGAACGGCCCACCGATGCGCAGACCCTGCGTTGAAAAGCTGCCGCTCGCGTCAGTCGTTGCGGTGTTCGTTGTGCCGCTTGGCACGTGGAGGATACGTACCTCAGCCCCCGCAACGGGTTGTCCGTCGCTGGTCACAGTGCCTTCAACCGAGGATGTCGTTTCCTGCGCATAGGCAGCGTGCGGGACAATGACAGCGGCAAGGGCGACGCTGGCGAAGAACTGATTACGCATGACAACAAACCTTCTGATGAAAATGACGCGCCGCAACACGATTTCGCGACCCGCCAATCGCGCCAGTGCAGGCGGTATGTGTCAATTTTGTTACAGACGGGCCATCAGTTTTGCTGCGTTGCAAAAAAGTCACGATGCCGTGCGTTTACTCGTCACCGAAAATTGCGATTTCAGCCGGTTTTGCCGAGGAAATGCGCCCCCGATACATGCCCGGGGTATTGAAGCTCCAGCCGCCCGAGCCGTCGGGATGGACAACAATGACACCGCCCGAACCACCAAGTGCTTTGACGTCGGCCATGACGGTATTGGCTGCCTTGACGATATCTTCTTTTGCGAACCGGACACGGGCGCAGATTTCATGCGCGACGCCTTCACGGATGAAAAATTCGCCGGCGCCGGTGGCGGAGACCGCGCAGGCGCGATCGTCAGCATAGGTGCCCGCCCCGATGATGGGCGAGTCGCCGATCCGGCCCCAGCGCTTGCCAGTGAGCCCGCCGGTGGATGTTGCCGCCGCGACATGGCCTGCCTGATCGACAGCGACTGCGCCGACCGTGCCGTATTTCAGATCGACGTCGAACGAGGTGGTCTTGAGCGCTTTCATTTCGTCGAGCTGGCGGCGGCGCTCGGGCGTGGCGAAATAAGACGGGTTGACCTGTTCGAGGCCTTGTTCACGGGCGAACTGGTCTGCGCCGTCGCGCGACAGCATGACGTGCGGGCTTTTTTCCATGACAGCGCGGGCAAGGCCGATCGGGTTTTTGGTGCGCGTGACGCCGGTAACAGCACCTGCCTTTCTGTCGCGTCCGTTCATGATGGCCGCATCGAGTTCGTTGGTACCTTCATAAGTGAACACGGCACCGCGACCGGCGTTGAAATTCGGATCGTCCTCAAGGACGCGGACAGCGGCTTCGACAGCGTCGAGCGACGAGCCGCCTTTTTTAAGGATCGCCGACCCTGTCTCAAGTGACAGCGCGAGTGCTGCGCGTATGGCCACGTCGGTTTCGGGCTTGATCCGTGCGCGCTCGATGACGCCGGCGCCGCCGTGGATAACGAGTGTCCATGATTGAGCGGCGGCAGTCGTTGTTATCATGAGCGCGGCGGCTAACAGGGTCAGTCGGGAAATCATAGCGGTTGTTCCTGGTCAGGCCGGGCGCGGGTTCAGCTTTACAATGGCTGCATTAAGGCAGGCCGCAAAGCTGACCCAGGCCAGATAGGGCGCGACGAGCCAGCTGGCCGTGACCGAAACCGGGCGCAGGAAAATGCAGAGCATCAGGCACGACATCCACAGGAAGACGACCTCGATCAGCGCAAGATCGGGCCGTTTGTATTTGAAGAACAGCGGTGACCACGCGAAGTGCGCGACGAAGTTGACAGCGAACAGGATGATGACCGACGTCTGCTGGGCATCGGTCGTGGCTGCTGTATAGGCAATATAGGCAGCCCAGCCCGCAAGACCGAGAATGATGGTCCATGCAGGGCCGAATGCCCAATCGGGCGGCTGGAAAACGGGTTTTTTGAGCGCGCGATACCAAGGGCCGATTTCGGTCAGAAGGCCGCCAACGCCGCCGAGGAAGACGGACCAGAGAATGGCGGCAATGGCAGGCGTGCTGAGCATTTTCTGGTCCTAGCGCATTCGTGTATCGCAAAGATAGTTTCGCGTTGAAACTGACATTCGCGGGGGGTAGCACAGGAATGAGGGAGACACATGATGATCGTTCACGGCAGCAGCTTATCACCATTCGTTCGCAAGGTTATGGTTTTTGCGGCGGAAAAGAGCATCGCGCTTGAGAATGTGCCTGTGCCGCCGGGGCCGAAGAGCCCCGCGTTTCTGGCCATGAGCCCATTCGGCAAGATCCCGGCGTTCGAGGATGGCGATTACCAATTGTGTGACTCGTCGGCAATCGTGCATTATCTCGACGCCAAACATCCGGAGCCAGCGCTTATCCCCGTCGACGCGCAGGCACGGGGCCGCGCGGTATGGTTCGATGAATATGCCGACACGATCATGTTTGCGGCCGCCGCGCCGATTTTCTTCAACCGCGTGGTGATGAAACTGATGGGCAAGGAAGGCGACCTCGACGCGGCCGACAAAGCCGAAACCGAAGCGCTGCCACCGGTGCTCGAGTATCTGGAAAGCGTGATCCCGCAGAGTGGTTTCCTTGTTGAGGATCGCTTCACGCTGGCGGATGCCGCCGTAGCGAGCCCGTTTGCCAATTTCGGACATGCAAAAGTGCAAATCGATCCGATGCGTTTCCCCAAAGTAACGGCTTATGCGGCCGCCATGCTCGCGCGACCAAGTTTTGCGGGCGTGCTGGCAAAAGAGAACTCGTTTTTGAGCCGGTTTTAGGCAGGGGTAATCGGCATTAGAATGCGGTCAGCGATCGCTGGCGCTCGTCTTATGCCGATACAGATAACCATATTGGCACTTTTCACTTGACAGCGTGACGCTGATCTGGCTATAAGAGTGAACGATGCAGAAATGCGATTCGGGGCCGGAGCGGTGTGATCACCGCCGTCCGGCCTTTTTGCCATATGGGAGAATTTCATGGCCGCGAAAGCGAAGAGCAAAGTCGTTCGTGCAGCGCCCGTTGCACTCGCCGAGCGCTGGACGTCGGCAAAGCGCGAGCGGTTTCTGGCGGCGTTGATCGAAACCGCCAACGTAGCGGGGGCTGCACGGCTGGTCGGTGTGCCCGAGCACAGCCCGTATCACTTGCGGCGCAAGGACGGGGAATTTGCGGCGGCGTGGGATCGTGCGCTCGATGAGGCGTATACCAAGCTGGAAATGATGCTGCTGCGGCGCGCCACGTACGGCGATGCTTGCGACGGGGCGGAGACGCCTGCGATTTCGACGACATTTGCGCTTGCGCTGCTCAGGCATCACCAGACGAGAGCGAAGCGCGGCGCGCCAGATGTTCCGTCGGTCATGCGGCGATCGGGTTTGCGCGATGAACTGGTCGCAAAGCTCGCGGAATTGAACCGAGTCAGCGATGACGGCTGATGCTTTGGTGGTTACACGAACAGGGCCATCGATTTTCGAGCAGATGAAAGCACTGTCGGCCGCAAAGAAGGCTGCATTGCTGGCCTGGCTGTCGGACAAGAAAATTGCCGACATGTACGATGGGTGGATCTGCTGGGCACGGGCGGAGCAATTACCGCCGGCATGGCACTGGCGCGTCTGGCTGCTGATGGCGGGACGGGGTTTCGGCAAAACGCGTGCGGGTGCCGAATGGGTTCATCACGTAGCGCAAACACCGGGGGCACGGATTGCATTGGTCGGGGCCAGCGAAGAGGAAGTGCGGCGGGTGATGATCGAAGGATCGTCGGGGTTGCTAGCTTGTGCGCCGATTGGCGGAAAGCCGGTCTGGGAGCCTTCGCGCGGGGTATTGAGCTTTCCATCGGGGGCGCAGGCTTTTGTCTATTCAGCGGCCAATCCCGACAGTCTGCGCGGGCCCGAACATGATTATGCCTGGTGCGATGAACTCGCCAAATGGGCTAAGGACGTTGCGACATGGGATAATTTGCGGATGGGCATGCGGCGCGGCAAGCGGCCGCAGATCGTGGTGACGACAACGCCAAAGGCCCGGCCGTTGGTGAAAAAAATCATCGCTGCCGAAACCACCGCGGTGACCCGCGGCCGGACGAGCGACAATTGCCATGTGCCGCAGCGGTATCTCGATGATCTGAACGAAAATTATGGCGGGACCACGCTGGGTCGGCAGGAACTGGACGGTGACCTGATCGAGGACATTGAAGGGGCATTGTGGACGCGCGACATGATCGAGCGGTGTCGCGTTGATGCTGTGCCCGAATTTAGGCGGGTGATCGTTGCGGTCGATCCGCCGGCAAGTGCGGGCGGCGATGCGTGCGGCATTGTCTGCGTGGGATTGGGGCATGATGACGTGGGTTATGTGATCGAGGATGCGAGCGTTTCGGGGATGTCGCCCGAGGGCTGGGCAGGCGTCGTGGCTGACGTCGCCGTGCGGCAGGGAGCGGACCGGGTGATCGCGGAGGCGAATACGTGCGGCGCTTTCGGAAGAGTAAATGCCAACGCCACTTGCCCTGAGCTTGTCGAACGGCTGCCCTTTTCGGGTCCGATGAGAAACGTAGAAGGACAAGGCTTCGACAAGCTCAGCCTGAACGGAATTTGGAGAATAGTAACATGGGCTGGTGGCTGGCGACGCGTGAGAGTGCGCGGGTTTCGACATGGGTGAAGCGGTTCGATCCGGTGTATTGGACAGTGGACTTTCCGCGGCCAATGATGGCCTCGGTCGTTTCGACAGGCGCCCATTCGTTGCGCGTCGATGCGGTATTTTATCGCAAGAACGACCTGGCGGGTTTGATCTGGGCGAGCGAGGACAAAGTAGATCATCCGTTGCTGGCGTATGAGACGGCGCGCGATTACCGCGATTGCGTGCTGTCGTTTCGGTGGCGGTCTTCGGGCGTCAAAGCGCTCGATGCGATCAACGGGCCGACGCTGACGATCGAGGGGCGCGATGCGAGCGGTGTTGCGCGGTCATGGTTTGTCAGGCTCTGGAACTATGCCGTTGGCATACCGACCGACGCAGTGGTGACGATTGATTTTGCGACGGTGCAGGGTGGTTTCGTGCTGCCGGGGGTGCCGGTATTTGCTGGCGATGTAGACCGGATCTTCGTTTCGCTGGTGCCTGGAGACTATGACACGACGAATGCGCCGTTCGCGGGACCAGTCGAGGCATAGGTCGAGTTGACCGGCATTTCGTGCGATGGCGCGGGATCGGTGTTGCGGATCGGCGATGTGCAGGTGCCGCCGCATGGGCTCTCGATCGCGACGGGTTATGACGATGCGTATAACGTGACACCGGCCCGATTGCTGCGCAACATTCAGCGGCTGGGGTATGTTGGCGCGGTCAATCATTATGTCGGAATGAGCCATTATTATCGGCTCGATGCGGGTGGGCTGGTGACGCTTGTGGGTGGGGCGCTGAATATGCCGACGGCAGCTTGGCATGCGGATTTTGCGGCGCGGCTGAAGGCAGCGGGGTTCGGGCTGATCGTGTCGCTGTCGTATGAGTTTTTCGACGCGAACTGCCCGGCAGCTTGGAAGCAGCGGGCGGCGAATGGGGATGCGGCTGCGACGGGTTATGTGCCGCCTTCGACTTTGCTGTCTCCGGCGAACGGCGCGGCGATGGCGTATTTGCAGGCGGTGGCGCGGGCGTTTGTTTCGATTGCGGTGGCAGCGGGGCATGCTCCACGGTTTCAGGTCGGTGAGCCGTGGTGGTGGGTGACACTCGACTACCGGATTTGCCTGTATGACGATGCGGCAAAGGCCGCGTTCGGGGGCGCGCCGGTTGTCATCAATGATGTGCGGGGCACGCTGACGGCGACGCAGCGGGGGCTGCTCGATCAGGCGGGGGCGTTGCTCAGCGCCTCGACAGCGGCTTTGTGCGCAGCGGTGCGGGTCGATCATCCGACGTGTGAGCGATTGTTGCTGCCGTATTTGCCGGGTTCACTCGCCGATGACCGGCCCGAAGTGCGGCGGGCGAACTTGCCACTTGGCTGGGCTTCGCCTGCGTTCGAGGTGTTGCAGCTTGAGGATTATGAGTGGGTGACGGCGGGCAACGACGGGGCTTCGGCGCGCGGGATTGCCGCGGCCACGGCGCGGTTGGGTTATCCGAATGCTGCGCAGCATTATTTGAGCGGGTTTGTGCTGGCGGCGGCGGATCGCGCGCAATGGGCGCTGATCGATGCGGCCGCCGAGAGGGCACGTGATCGCGGGGTTGCGGCGACTTATGTGTGGGCGTTGCCGCAGGTGTTGCGCGATGGATTTGTGCATTTCGATTTGGGGGAGGAGCCTGTGGAGGCGTTTGACGATGTGGCTTTTCCGCTGAGCATGGGGCGCGAGGCGGTGGTTTCGCCGGGGTTTTCGACCGCGGTCGTGACGACGGCATCGGGGCATGAGCAGCGCAATGCCGACTGGGCTTCGGCACGGATGCGATACGATGTCGGGCCGGGGGTGCGCAGTGAGGCAGACGTGGCGACGCTGATTGCGTTTTTCCGGGCGCGGCGGGGGGCGGCGAAGGCGTTTCGCTTTAGGGACCCGACCGATTGTTCGAGCAATGGGATGGCGGGGACGCCGGGGGCGCTGGATGTGTTGCTGGGCGTCGGGGATGGCGTGCGGACGGGGTTTGATCTTTTTAAGGTCTATGGCGTTGGCGCAGATGCCGAAGTGCGCCCGGTGACGCGGCCGGTGCCAGCGAGTGTGCTGGTGTCGGTCGGCGGGGTGGCGGTGGCTTCGGGGTGGACGCTGGTTGGCGGGCGGGTGGTGTTTGTGGTGGCACCGGGTGTGGGCGCGGACGTGCGCGCGGGGTTTTTGTTCGATGTGCCCGTGCGATTTGCAAGCGATGTGCTCGAGGTGTCGGTGGCGACGTGGGCAGCGGGGGAAGTGGTTAGTGTGGGGTTGGTTGAGGTCAGGGAGTAGGCTTAGTCAGCAGGTGGCTGATAGCCTTGCAGGCAAACCCGATTTTGAGTGCAAACAAGATGTTTTTCCATTGCCAAGCGAATGGCAATAACACGGTGACAAGGAATGCCACGGTCAAAGACAAGATTGGTATCGGCTTGGGGCACCATTTGGCTGGTGATTTGGAGATACGTGTCGAGTGTTGCCATGTCGATCGGCGTGCCGTTCCATTTTACAACAGTGCGGTCGTGAAGTCCGGAGAGTTCGGTCTCTTCGTCTTTTTGGACGGTGATCGTGTTGATGAGGATTGGAATGATCGGAAGGCCTTTGTCTTCCCAGAACTTTTCATTGTTGTAGCTCCAGAAGCCGTTTGGCGGTAAAGCGCAGTTTTTGTGTGGTTCCACGACCTTAGCGCTGCATGATGTGGTCAAGATAGCGAGACCGATAAGGGTAAAACATTTCATCGTCAGATGATTACATAGTCGCAGCAAAGGGGCCACCCCCGGCCCCTCCACGAAGGCGTGGAGGGGAGAAGAGGGCAGTGGGTCTTTAGGTTTCCTTCAGGTTTGGCTGGACGGGTTGGTTGATCGATGGAAAGCAATTATCCTTGCCAAGTGACGGTAAATCAACAATTCTAGATCGATGGGTCTGCAATATTATCCGAAACCGGGAGAAATTCTTATTTGTGATTATGGCACTGATGCCGTTGTTCCAGAAATGGTGAAACGTAGGCCCGTGGTTGTCATATCGCCAAGGTTGAGACGGCGACCTGATCTTGTGACGATCGTCCCGTTGAGTACAACGGGTCCTGAACCTGTCGAGTCTCATCATTGTCCGATTACGCTTAATGCTACGTTGCCGCCCCCCTTCGATAACCCGATTATGTGGGCAAAGTGCGATATGATTGCGACGGTGTCGCTTGCCCGACTGGATCGGTTCAGGCAGCGGATCGCGGGCGGGAAGCGGCAATATCTTTCGGGCCAGCTTTCGCCGATCCAACTGGTTGCAGTGCGTAAAGCCGTCTTGTGCGGATTGGGGCTGTCTTCATTGACTGTTCACGTGTGACGCCCTAGGTCAATATTGTTCCCGCTCTGCTTCGGTATCGGGCTAGGAGACTGCTTTCGGGCAGCGGGCCTCACGCCTGCGAGAACAAGCATGTGAGGCTGTCGATATAGGGCTCCGCCGCGAGGCGGGGCCTTTTTTTATTTCTGACATTGGAAATTCAAATGACCGACTGGTTCGCCCGGTCGCTCTCGACGCTTGCCTTTGCTTGGCGCGTTGAGCGGCGGGATGGCATCACATTGGGGTTTACTTCGCATGATCGTGATCTGACGATTGCGGGGCTGGTGCACCGCGCTGCGCCGGGGATGTTGCCTTCCGCCATTGAACGGTCGGATGGGTTGGATGCGGATGATGTGCAGTTGTCCGCCGCGCTCACGAGCGACGCCTTTACCGATGCGGATTTGATGGCGGGGCGGTGGGATGGGGCGGTTTTGGCGTTGTCTGCCGTTGACTGGACTGCGCCTGATGTTGCGCCCGTCACGCTGCTAACGGGCGAGTTTGGCGAGGTCGAGATCAAGGATGGCGGGTTTGCAGTCGGGCTGCGGGGGCCGACTTCGATGCTTGATGCGGCAGTGGTCGAGGAGACTTCGCCCGAATGCCGCGCGCAGTTGGGCGACCGGCGGTGTCGGGTCGATTTGAGCGGGCGGCGGATTTCGACCGTGGTGGTTTCGGTTGTGGAAAGCGTTGTGACGTTGGCGGGGGCGCTGGCGGATGGCGACTTTGCTTATGGGTCGTTGCGTTGGCTGACGGGGGCGAATGCGGGGCTGGAAAGCCGGATCGTCGCCAATGCGGGGGCGATGGTGACTTTGCGCGATGTGCCGGCGCTAGCGGTGGCGGCGGGGGTGCGGGTGGAGCTGGTCCAGGGGTGCGACAAGCGGTTTGCGACGTGCATCGGGCGGTTTGGGAATGCAGTGAACTTTCGGGGTGAGCCGCATTTGCCGGGCAATGATTTGCTGACGCGTTATGGGGATTGATCCGCGGGCGCTCATGGGGGTGCCGTTCCGGTTGCATGGGCGCGATCCGGTGACCGGGCTGGATTGCGTGGGTGTGGCAGCGCTGGTGTTTGGCGTGCGCGATGTGCCGCGTGGATATTCGGTGCGGACGGCGGATGGGACAGGGGTCGCGGCGCTGATCGATGCTGCGAGGCTGAGGCGCGTGCGGCGTGATCCCGTGTCGGGTGATCTTGTTTTGGTGAAATCGGGGCCGGCGCAATGTCACCTTGTGGTTATGACGGACGCAGGGTTTGTGCATGCCGATGCTGGGATCGGGCGCGTCGTGGAAACGCCGGGGTCGCTGCCTTGGCCGGTGATTGCAATCTGGGAGACATAAAGCATGGCGACAGTGGTTTTGTCGGCCGTCGGCGCGATCGTCGGCGGGCCGATCGGTGCGGCGGTCGGCGCTGTGATCGGGCAGCAGATCGACAATGTGATTTTTGCGCCAGCGCGGCGACAGGGGCCGCGGCTGGGCGATCTTGCGGTGCAGACGTCGAGTTACGGGTCGATGATTCCGAAGCTGTTCGGGACGGTTCGCGTGTCGGGGACCGTGATTTGGGCGACGGACCTGAAGGAAAACCGAATGACGCGATCGAACGGCAAAGTGCGCGGGTCGACCGATGTCTACAGCTATAGTGCGTCGTTTGCGGTCGCTCTGTCGGGGCGGCGGATCGCGGACATCGGACGGATTTGGGCGGACGGGAAGTTGCTGCGTGGGGGAGCAGGGGATTTCAAGTCGGAGACCGGATTTCGGTTTTATAGGGGTGATGAGGGGCAAGCGCTCGATCCGTTGATTGCGGCGAGTGAAGGAATCGGGGCGACCCCGGCGTACCGCGGAACCGCTTATGTCGTGTTCGAGGACATGGCGCTGGGCGCGTTTGGCAACCGGATTCCGTCGATCAGTTTCGAAGTGATCGCCGATGCTGCGGGCACGTCGGCGGGGGCCGTGCTTTCGGGATTGGGTGCGATTGCGAGCGATGGCGGGCCGCCGCTGGCGGGGCTGGCAGCGACGGGCGATAGCGTGCGCGGGGTAGCCGGGGTTCTGGCGCAGGCCATGCCGTTCTCGACGGTTATGACCGGCGGCGTGTTGACCGCACGGTTCGGACAGGGGCCATTGCGCGCGATTGCCAGCGATGATCGCGGCGCTTCGGCAGACCGGAAGGCCGTGGCGCTTTCGACAGACCGAATAGCGGCGGCATCGATTCCTGAGATTGTGACGCTCGCCTATAATGACGTTGCGCGCGATTACCTGATCGGGGCGCAACGCGCGAAGCGCGAAGGGGGTGCGCGGCGTGAAATTCGGGTGGAATTGCCGGCTGTGCTCGAGGCAGGTGCAGCAAAGACCATTGCCGAAGCGCGGCTGGCGCGGATTTGGGCTGAGCGGTCGGGGGCGACGGTGACATTGCCGTGGCGGGCCATGACTGTGGCGCCGGGCGATCGAGTGACGGTGCCGGGCCTAAGCGGCGTGTGGCGTGTGACGCGCGTGACGTTCGAAGCGATGGTTGTTCGGCTTGATCTCATTCTGATTGCGCCTGCAAGTTCGGTGCTTGCCAAGGCGGACGCGGGGCGGAGCCGGCCACAGATCGATTTGCCGCATGGGCCTACGGTTCTGCATGTTCTTGATTTGCCACAAGTGAGCGATGTGCCTGAAACCGCGCCTCTCGTCGTTGTGGCGGCAAACGGGGCAAGCGGCGGCTGGCGGCGAGCGGCCCTGATGGCGAGCATCGATGGCGGTGCGACATATGCGGCGGCGGGAACCACAGCGTTGCCCGCTGTAATGGGGCGGTTAGTCACCGCGCTTGCGCCTGGCGATTGGGCGTTGATCGATCGAACAAACGTCGTTGACGTGCAATTGGTGCACTCGGGGCTTACGCTAAGCGATGCCGATAAGGATGCGCTGCTTTCCGGCGCAAACCTTGCAATGATCGGAGACGAAGCATTGCAATTCGGACGTGCAGCAACACTGGGCAGCGGTCTTTGGCGACTGTCCGAGTTGTGGCGCGGGCGGCGGGGAACCGAATGGGCGGTTGTGCCGCATGCCGCAGATACCCCGTTCGTCGTGATCGAGGCCGAAGCACTGGCGCGGTTGACCGGTTCGGCGGCGGTTGCGAACGTCAATGTCATGGCTGTTGGCGTCGGTGAAACGACGGGGGTTATTGCAACAGGGCCCGCCGAGGCGGGAGCGGGCGTCCGCCCTTTGTCGCCGATTACGGTAACAATCGTCGCGTCGGGCGACGACAGAATAATTAGCTGGACTAGGCGATCGCGCGACGGCTGGCGCTGGCGTGATGCCGTCGATGTGCCGATTGGCGAAGAGAGCGAACGGTATCGCGTGACCAAATCGGGACCGGGGCTGCCCGACAGCATGGTCGAACTAGCAACGCCGGGATGGACCTATGGCGCAAGCGAACGTGCCGCCGATTTTGCGGCTGGCGCGTCAGCGGTGAACTTTTCGATAGTGCAAGTCGGGGCACTGAACATTTCGCGCCCGACGACGATCATTGTTACCACCACTTAGGAAAAAAGACATGGCACTCAAATCGGACCGTCTAAAGCTGCCGCTTCTTGCAGCGGCGCAGGCGCAGAAAGAAGTAACGCACAATGAGGCGCTGGCGATCGCCGATATCGCAGTTCAGGCGGTCGTTCAGTCGGTTGCGCCGACGTCGGTACCAGCTTCACCCTTGCTCGGGCAATGCTGGATCGTGGGACTATCACCGACGGGAGCCTGGGCGGGACAACCGAACGCGATTGCTGCCTGGACAAGCGGCGGCTGGCGGTTCGTTGCACCCTTTGTGGGTATGCAGGTCTGGAGCATCGCGGACAATGTCATGATCAGACGCGACGCCTTGACATGGGTAACGGGCCAACTGACGGCAGCAAGGCTTTCGATCAATAGCCAGCAAGTTGTCGGGAGTCGTCAGCCGCATGTGGCAGTCGCGACCGGCGGCGTGACCATCGATTTGCAGGCCAGAGCGGCGATTGCAGCTTTGATTGCCGGACTTGAGATGCACGGATTGTTTGCAACAACTTGAGGCGCGTGCAACCTTTCACGATTGTTTGTGTTACTGCAGCAGCTTCCTAAACTTTGAGCCCGTCAAGTGCGCTATTTTGGCAACAGTTTGCTGAATTGCGTGCTTGCGCGGAAACTTTGCTTTCGGTAGTGAGTTTGGTCTGTCCTAGTGACAATTTTGAAAGGGGATTTTTTATGCGGAAAATGGCTATCGCAGTCGCGCTTGCTTCCACCGCCATCGCAACACCCGCATTCGCGCGGAATGATGCATGGTACATCGGTGTCGAAGGCGGTGCGATGATCGTCGAAGACATCAAGCTCAATATCGGTACTTTGTCCAATGCGGGCTCGGTCGATCACAAATTCGGTTATGATGTCGATGGTATCATCGGTTATGACTTCGGCGGCTTCCGCATGGAAGCAGAAGTCGGCTACAAGCAGGCTCAAGTTGAAGGCTATTCGAGCGCGACAACAACACGTCGCGGTGGCACCCAGCCCGTTGCCTTGGCCGGAACCTTTCCGGGTGCTGCCGGTCGCACGTCGGCCTTGAGCTTCATGCTTAACGGTATGCTCGATTTTGGTGACGATGAGTCGCTGAATGGCTTCGTCGGCGGTGGTGCCGGTGTCGCACGTGTCAAGCACAGCAACTATTCGATCAACCCAGCCGGAACGTTCCTCGACGATTCCGATACGGGCTTTGCCTATCAGGCAATTGCCGGTATCCGTGCACCGCTGACCGACAACGTTGACGTCGGGCTGAAGTATCGCTTCTTCAACGTCGATGGCGTTGACACGATCGACGGTCTGGGTCGTGCAAATCGCGGTCGTTTCCGTTCGCACAGCATTCTCGGCAGCTTCATCTTCAATTTTGGTGAAAAAGCCGAGCCGATGGCACCCCCGCCAGCGCCGGCCCCGGCTCCCGAGCCAGCGCCACCGGCACCACCGACACCAGCAGCTGTTTGCTCGCCTGGACCATATATCGTGTTCTTCGAATGGGATAAGTCGGACATCACGCCAGAGGCAGGGTCGATCCTCGATAATGCTGTAACGGCTTATGGTGATTGCGGACAGGCACAGGTCATGCTGGCCGGTCACGCCGATAAGTCGGGCACGCCAAAGTATAACCTTGGTCTCTCGCAGCGTCGTAACGAAGCGGTGCAGGGTTACCTGACCAGCAAAGGCATCCCAGGCGGCGTCATCACGACCAAAGCCTTCGGTGAAGGCGCACCACGCGTCGAAACCGCCGACGGTGTTCGCGAACTGCAGAACCGCCGGGTGGAAATCCAGTACGGTCCCGGTTCGGGCATGTAATCAACCTTCGGGTTTGGAAATGGGGGCTGGTCGCAAGACCGGCCCTTTTTTTTGTGCTTGAAGCGTTGTTGGACATTGGCGCACACTCCCAGACACAAGCGAGGGCACATGACCGAGACACAAACAATCCCCGCACCCAAGACGGTGCCGCTGCTGGGAAATTTGCATCAAATCCCGAAAGCAGGATTGATCGGCCATCTGCTGGATGTGTCCAAACGATTTGAAAATCCCGGCATATTCAAATTGAAGTTCGGCAGCCGCGTCGGCGTTTTCGTAACCGATCCCGATCTTGTCGCCGAATTATGTGACGAAACTCGGTTTCGCAAAATTCCCGGACCAGGATTGCGTGTGGTGCGCAAATTTGCAGGTGACGGCTTGTTTACCGCATTCAGCGACGAACCGAACTGGGGCAAAGCACACCGAATACTGCTGCCGGCATTCAGCCAGCGGGCGATGCGTGGCTATTACGCAAACATCCTCGAGGTTTGCGATCAGCTCATCGCAAAATGGACCGGTCTGGCGGGGCGCGACGTATTGATTGCCGATGACATGACGCGACTGACACTCGACAGCATCGCCATTGCAGGATTTGGGCACCGGTTCGATAGCTTTTCGCGCGACGGGATCGACCCGTTTCTGGAAAGCCTTGCCAGCGCGCTCGGTGAGTCGCTCAACGTCATAACCCGGCTTCCGATCCAACAGAAATTCGCAAAAAAATCCACGGCGCAGTTCCATGCCGATATCGCCGCGATGAACCATCTAGTGGACGGGATCATCGCCGACCGCCGTGCAAACCCGACGGACGCAAGCGATCTCCTTAACCTGATGCTGATAGCGGCGGACCCCGAAACGGGCGAAACGCTCGACGATCTGAATATCCGCTATCAGGTACTGACCTTCCTGATCGCGGGGCACGAAACGACATCGGGCCTGCTCACTTTTGCGTTCATGGAAATGCTGAAAAGTCCGGCTGTTCTTGCGCAAGCCTATGCCGAAGTCGATCGTGTGCTGCCGGGCGATACGCGACCCGCCTACGAGCATCTAGCGCATTTCAAGGTGATCGAGCGGATCGTGAAGGAGACGCAGCGGCTTTGGCCGACAGCGCCGGTTTTTTCGGTCGGTCCAGCGAAAGACGAGATCATTGGTGGCAAGTGGCGGATGCGCAAGGATCGCCCGATCAACGTTTATGCACCCGGACTGCACCGCCACCCCGCTGCGTGGGACGACGCCGAGGAGTTCGACATCGACCGCTGGTTGCCCGAGGCTGAAGCGGCGCATCACCCGCACGCCTACAAGCCGTTTGGCAACGGTGCACGGGCCTGCATCGGACGTCAGTTTGCGCTTGTCGAAGCGAAGCTCGCGATCGCGATGATCCTCCAGAAGTTCGCTGTCTCGGACCGGCATGGCTATCGCCTCACCTTGAAAGAAACGCTGTCGATCAAGCCCGATGATTTCAAGGTCCGGCTGCGGCTTCGTGGCGCGCATGAGCGGCTGTCGATGGTGGGGCCGGTGGATATTTCTGCATCCAGCGGCGACATCGGCAACGCGGCGGGGGCAGGGCAACGGCTTTCCGTTATCTACGGGACAAGTCTGGGCACGGCGCGCGATATCGCCGAGGAAATTGTCGAGCGCGCGAGTGCCGACGGGTTTGAGGCGCGTGCGGTATCTATGGATGAAGCGCTGAACACGCTGCCCGAAGATCGCGTGATCGTGGCGGTTACGGCGACCTATAATGGTCGGGCGCCCGACAGTGCGCTTGCCGCCGAAGCAGCGATTGACGCCGGTCAGTTTGCAGGTGCGGCTTGGCCCGACACGCGTTTTGCCGTGCTCGGCATCGGCAACAGCCAGTGGCCGAATTATCAGGCGTTCCCAAAGAAAATCGACGCAGCCTTCGAAGCGACCGGCGCAAAGCGGCTTTGTCCGCGTGGTGAAGCCAACGGTGACGGTGATTTCGATGGCGGGGTATCGACCTTCCTGAAAGATTTGTGGGCCGCGCTTGGCGCCAAAGGCGAAGCGGTGAAGGCAAGCGGCCTTTCGCTGCAAATCGTTGACGGCCGCGATGCCCGGGCGGCGGTGCTTCCTGATCAGGCAGTCGAAATGGAAATCATCGGTAATGACGAGATGGTCCTGCCCGGCGAGGGATTGTGGAACTTTGCCAAAGAGCCGCCGCGCGGATCAACGCGGTTCATCACGATCAAACTGCCCGCAGGACAGGTTTACGCGGCGGGCGATCATGTCGCAATTTATGCGCGCAATCGAAAAGAGCATGTCGATCTGGCGATCGAACGGCTGGGTGTCCCCGGCGCGATGCAGGTCGTGCCGTCAGGGGCAAGCGGGCGCTTTCGCCACTTGCCGATCGGTCGCACCGTGACCGTGCGGCAATTGCTGACCGACTTTGTCGAGATTCAGGATCCGATGCCGCGCCGGGCGGTGGGAGTGGTTGCCGAGCAAACGCGCTGTCCACGTACCAAAGCCGAGTTCGTCAAGCTAAACGAAGACGCCGTTTGGCAATCGGAGATTGCGGACAAGCGGCTTACTTTGCTGGGGCTGCTTATCAAATTCCCGGCCGCCGAGATCAGCCTCGATAGCTTTGTTGAGCTATCGTCAGCGGTTGCGCCGCGATTTTACTCGATTGCATCATCGCCGCTGGTTTCGCCCGACGCCATCGATCTTATCGTTGGCACAGTGCATGCGCCCGCCTGGTCGGGGATCGGAACGCATCAGGGCTTTGCCTCGACGCATATGCGCGATCTGGCCCCCGGCGACCATGTCTTCGGTTATGTTCGCCGTCCCAATCCACCGTTTGCGCCGCCCCATGATGGCGCAATTCCGCTTGTCCTAATCGGGCCGGGCACAGGATTTGCGCCATTGCGCGGTTTTATTCAGGAGCGCGCGGCCTTGGCGGCAACGGCGCCGTGTCATGTGTTTTTCGGTGCTCGGCATCCCGATCACGACTGGCTGTGCCGCACTGAAATGGAGCAATGGGCAGCTGACGGCATCATCGATCTTCATCTGGCTTATTCGCAAGTCGACGGGCATCCTCATCGCTACGTTCAGGACGCGATCTGGGCAGGACGTGATGTTGTGTGGGACGTCGTGGCCAACGGCGGACAGATATTTTTGTGCGGCGACGGGCGCTATATGGCGCCAGCTGTCCGCGATACCCTCATCAAAATCCACGCCGAAAAGACCGGTGGCGATCATTTGAGTGGGTCAACGTGGCTCGAAGGGCTCATCGAAGACGGCGTGTATCACCAGGACGTCTTCGGCTTCGGCAAATAGCCTATTCGCCGAGGCGCAGAAGCTGCCGTGACGTGCGCGTGGTTTGCACGACAAACAAAATGATAAGGATTGCGCCGAGCCCGCTGATGAAAACGTCAAAGGGTGAGAAATTCGTGCCCGCAACCAAACCCGGACCGGTGGTGAACATGCAAAGCGTCATTGCGATCAGCACAAGGCGAAGTTCGGTCGGTCCCGCGGCGACATATGACAAACGGAACTCATCGACGACGCGGGCGGCGACGAATGTGTGGATCGACAGCAGCAAATAAGCGCCGAGACCGAAAAGCGCGACGTCCATACGCAGGAACGGGCTCAAACCCAGCCCGATCATAACCAGCGTATTGCCCAGCGCGTCGGTACTGTGGTCAATGAAATATCCGAATTTGGGCCTCTCGATCTTGCGAAAGCGGGCAAGACTGCCATCGAGAGAATCGCCGAACCAGTTGATGAAATAAGCAACCACCGACAGCCACAGCCAGCCGATATGGAAAAAACTCAAAGCATAGCCAGTGGCAACGAGTGCAGCGCCGCTAAACCCGATACTGGTCAATCGATCCGGCGTGATCGCAGGAGGCATGCGCGCCGCAAGCCACGTCAAAAGACGACGCTCACCGACTGCCAAGATATTCTGCTGTATCCGCTGAACTGGTTGAATCGATGCCATTATTCTCTAACTCTGCGCCGGCGACAAACATCCGAGTCATTATTCTTACCTGAAATTGCCACAAATGCGAAACAATTATCCGAAATGCTCAAGCCGGTGATCGTGCTGCCTCTTGCTCCGCTACTCGATCCGGTCCAGCATGCGCGCGGAATCGATGCGCCACAACGCGCACGGGGAGAGTGCGATGCAGCAACTGAGCGGCCAGGACGCGAGTTTCGTTTACATGGAGACGCCGTCGACGCCGATGCACATCGGGTCCGTTGGCATTTACGATCCGTCGACCGCACCCGGTGGTTTTGTCCGCTTCAAGGATATCTTGAGTTTTGTCGAAAGCCGGTTGGGCGGGGCGCGACCTTTTCGCCAGCGGCTGGTCCGCGTGCCGTTCGATCTCGATCATCCTTATTGGATCGAGGATCCCGACTTCGACATCGAATACCACATCCGCCACATAGCGCTGCCCGCGCCGGGTGATTGGCGGCAACTTTGTATTCAGGTTGCGCGGCTCCACTCGCGACCCATGGATCTGACCAAGCCGCTGTGGGAATTCATCATTGTCGAAGGGCTCGATAATATCGAAGGCATTCCCAAGGGATGTTTCGCGCTGGTTTCGAAAGTCCATCATGCTGCGATCGACGGGATGTCGGGTGTCGAGATGTCCGCCGCGGTCCACGACCTGTCACCCGACAAGTCGAACCGCTATCCGGAGAAAGACTGGAAACCCGAGGCGAAGCCCGGCGTCGGCGAACTGATCATCAGCGGCTATTTCAACGCGCTGCGCCAGCCGCAGAAATACCTGGAAACGGTCGTCCGGTCTGTGCCGGGGATCGCGCGACTGGCGGCGGAAATCAGCAAAGGCGATTTGTCGATCGCGGGCGCGCGGACGCCACCCAAGACGCGGTTCAATGCCAAAGTGTCGTCGCACCGCGTATTCGATGCCGCGGCCTTCCCGCTCGCCGGTGTTCGCGCAATCAGGGAAGTTGTGCCGGGTGCAACGGTCAACGACGTCATCCTCGCGATCATCGGTGGCGGGTTGCGACAGTATCTGGTCGAAAAGGATGAATTGCCCGACCTCAGCCTGACTGCGATGGCGCCGATATCGGTGCGGCAGGAAGGCGAGAAGGCCGCGCTCGGTAATCTGGTGTCGGCGATGGTCGTCAGCCTTGGCACGCATATTGCCGACCCCATCGAGCGGCTCGCGCATATCCATCTCGATGCGATCAATTCGAAAGGCCTGACGAATGCTGTCGGCGCGCGGACGCTGACCGATTATTCGCAGTTGATCCCGTCGGGTCTCGCCGGATTGGGCGCGCGGCTTTATACGCGCCTGGGCGTTGCCAACGCGATGGCGCCGGTGTTCAACGTGGTCGCAACCAATGTGCCCGGAAGTCGCGTTCCGCTGTATTTCTGTGGTGCAAAAATGGTCAAGATGATGGGGCTTGGGCCAATCTTCGACTCGATGGGCATGATCAACACGATCTATTCCTATGTCGACGAAATCGCGATCAGCTTTACCTGCGATCGCGATATGATGCCCGATCCGTCGGCTTATGCCGATGCGCTGCTGGGTTCGTTCGAAGAATTGCTGGCCGCCGCCCAAGCGCCGGCAAAGCCTGTCGTGAAAATTGCGAAGCCGAAAAAGATCAAGGAGAAGGTGTGATGGCGAAGACCGAAAAAATTACCGAGAAAGCGACCGAGACTGTCAAGAAGGCCGGCAAATCGATCAAGGAAGCAACCGAAAAGGCCGCGGCGAATGCAGCTGCGCTGAATGGCAAGGTGATCGACCATGCCGAAGAAAACACCCGCGCGGCATTTGCCGCGATGCGCTCTGCGGCCAGCGTGAAATCAGTTCAGGATCTGGCTAAAATTCAGGCTGAATTCGTCAAAGAGCAGAGTGCGCGCTCGATGACGCATGTTCGCGAAGTCGGCGACATGATTGCGCAGTTCGGGCGCGATACGATGGCGGCATGGCGTCCTAAAAAGGACTGAGGCCACGGTCAGTTGACGGTGGCATGGCCTGACGACGGATAGAGCAACATGCGTAACCCTTTGCGATCAAAGGGTTTCCATGCGCCGTCCGCCTGCGCAAGCCGTTCTGCCACAGCGAAGAGCACGACCGGATTTACGCCGAGGCCACAGTGACTTCCGGGCACTTCGATGTTGTCCGTCGTTTCCGATTTTGGCTCGATGCAGCTTTGCCACGCAACGATGCCGTCATATTTCGAGTAGATCGCTGTCGACGGCACGGGCGGTGCCTCGAAGCTTTCGGCCAATTGTGCTCGCGTATCAGGGTCTTTCATGCGCTGACCCGACATCATTTCATACAGCCGCCAAACGTTTGTCGAGCGCGGATCGCCCGCAAATGGCGAGCCCAGTGTCACGATCTGGCGCACCAGATCGGGGCGGCGACGCGACAGCTGGCGGGCGAGAATACCACCGAGGCTCCAGCCGACAAGTGACACTTTCTGTCCGGTTTCGGCATGGATCTCTTCAAGCCGTGCAATCAGCTTCTCGCCCTGACGCCCGATCGCACGTGGCCCGAGATTGCGGCCAAGCTCCCACGCACGAACATCATAGCCCATTCGTGTCAGGTAACGGCGCAAGATGCCTGTCGAGCGGTCCGTCGTCGAAAAACCGGGAATGACAAGGACGGGATGGCCGTCACCACGCGGCGCTGACCACAGGAACGGCGCAGCCCAGGGCAGCGCGCAGATTTCGGCGACGGCACGTGGCAATTCGGTCAGGGCCAATAAAGCTGATGGCGGCCGGCTGTCGTTATCTCTCTGTGTTTGCACTTAAATCTGCTCCTGCTCCCCACCCGCAGCGAATACTGTTCGAGCCCGAGAACCTTATCCTGCCCGAAAGGTTGCACTTGTCCAGCAATATTGTCAGCCAGTGGTGTCAAATCCCCATGACGATTTTATATCGCGGGCGCGGCGCGTATCGAGCGCAAGGATGGCAAGATCAAAGACGTTGCCGTCACGGTCGCGGACATGATCGCGGAGCATCGCCTCCCCGCGAAACCCCGATTCTTCGAACAGGGCAATGGCACCGCGCTGGTCGGGCGTCATCCGCGCAATCAACTTGGTCGCGCCGCGTTCGATCGCCAGCACGATGCTTCCGTCGAGGAGAATGCGGCCGAGCCCGTGCCCGCGAACGGTCGGCGCAACCAGGACGCGGATTTCGGCGACATGGGGGGACCAGCTCATCGGATCGCGGACGATTGCTGACGTTGCGACTACCGTATCGCCATCAAGCGCGATCAGACTGTCGATCTCACCATCGGCGATCGATTGCGCCCATGCTTCGATGACGCGCGCATGCTGTATATCGCGGCTGAGAAACAGCAGGTCATGCGCAGGCAAGTCCGCGGCAAAGTGACCGACTGCTACCACGTCGCCGCGTTCAAACGCGCGGATTTCGATCCGTTTGCCGTCGATGTCGAGCGATTTCACAGGCTCTTTTCTCCCAGCCATGTGTCGATTTGCGGCCACAGGCGGCGAACCGCATTTGCACCCGCGACCAGACTGACGTGTCCGCCTTTCAGAACCACGGCCTGCTTGTCGGTTGACCCGATCATGTCGATCAGCGGTGCCGATGCGGCGGCCGGGACGATATGGTCGTGTTCGGCAGTCACGTGCATGAAAGGTTCGGTAATCGCCGACAGATCGACGGTGCGTCCGCCAACTGTCATGCGGCGCTCGTAAAGATCATTGTTCCACATCAGCTGCTTTGTGGTCTGGCGGAAATATTCACCCGCCAGCGGGAGCATGTCGACGGCCCAGCGGTCGAACATGCGGTAGCTTTTGACGAACTCGTCATTCCACATATTGTCCCACAAGCGAATGTTGCCCGCGACTTGCGCGCCGGGACGGAGCATTGAGAAAGCGGTGTAGAGCATTTCGGCCGGGCAGTTGCCGAATGTCTCCACGACCTGATCGACATTGAAAAAGCGCTGGTCCGACCATGCCTGAAACGCTTCCATTGCTTTGAAATTGACCGGTGTGGTGAACGTGATCAGGTTTTTAAGGCCGGCATCGCGGTGCAGTGCTGCCCACAGCAGCGACAGCACGCCACCAAAACAATAACCGATCATGCTCAGGTCGGGCTCGCCGCTTTCGGCTTTTACGCGCGCGACACAGGCGGGGATAAAATCGAGGATATAATCCTCCATCGCCAAAGCTTGTTCACCCGCGCCGGGGGCTTCCCAATCGATCATGAAAACGTCGTAACCGCGCGTCAGCAGGAACTCGACGAAGCTCTGCCCGGGCACCATGTCGAAAATATAGCCACGGTTGGTTGTCGCCATGACAAGCAGGACAGGCACCCGGTATACGTCGTCGACAACCGGGCGGTAGTGGTAGAGCCGCAACGTCCCGCGCGCGATCAGGACGTCCTTGGCGCTCGCACCCAAAACCGGATCGGGCGAGGTGAAATAGCCAAGCCCCTTTATGTTACGCTGCATCGCGCGATCGAATTCGGCACGCGCAGTTTCGATCGGGTCGGCGGTTTCGCTCATGCGCCGGGCGTGCGTGTCCGTTTGGGTTTCGGTGCAGCGCTGGTGGTCGTCGATGACGTCATGCCGGCTTCGATCCGGGCCAGCGATGCTTCGATTGCGGCCATGCGGACACCCAATGCTTCGACATCGGCCTTGCTCGGCATGTTCGCTGCTGACAGCAGCTTTGCCATGGCCTCATGCGCGCCTTGCTGTGCTTTCAGCGCAACACCGGTGACCTGATGCATCGCCTGCGCGGTTTCGGGGCGGCCCATGAACTGCCCGCCGAAGTCATTGGCCATTTTTTCCCATTGCGTCACGGCGTCGCGGAAGAATGCCATCGGATCGGTTGGATTGCTGTTCATGAAAGTAGCGTCGGACGGCGCGTCGCGAAGGTCAAGCGCTATTCGCTGGCCTGCGCACCGGCCGTGAGCCGTGCCAGATCGTCGAGCGCGCGCATTCGTGTAAAACCGACCATCTGCTGCGCCAATATGTCGAGCTGCTTCACCAACGTCGGATCGCCGACGCTGCCGTCTTCGGCAAAGACGGGCTGAACCGAATTGACCGTGACGGCCATCGGGGTCGGCCAGCCGCGCAGGGCGTGGACAATGCTACGCAGCGTCGCGAGTGTCGTTCCGGTTGCCTGCCATCCCGCCGCAACGGTGATCAAGCCCACCGCCCGCCCCTCGAAGTAGGGCCGCTCGTCTTTTGCCATGTCCTCGACATAATCGAGCGCGTTCTTGATCAAGCCGGATACCGTGCCGTGATAGCCCGGCGACGATATGACGACAGCATCGGCGCGGCGCAGGCCTTCGATCAGGGCAACCGCCTTGCCAGTGCGTGGCGTGCCATAACCATACATGGGCAGGTCCAGCGCGGTGCCGTCGAAATACAATGTCTCTGCGCCCGCTGCCTTACATTGCGTAAGGACATGGCGCATCAGCCGCTCAGACGAACTGTTGCTCGTCATCGTGCCGCCGATGCCGACGATCAAGGGTGTGGCGCGGCTCATCGGGCTGGCTTTAGCCGCTCGGCATGCCAGCGCAAATGATCGGCCATGAAGGTCGAGATAAAATAATAGCTGTGATCATAACCGGCCTGCATGCGCAGCGTGAGATCGATACCGGCATCGTCGCAGGCGCGCGACAGCAGATGCGGCTTTAGTTGGTCTTCAAGGAAATCGTCTGCGCCGCCCTGATCGACCAGCAATTCGGGGACCCGCGCACCATCTTCGATCAACGCGCAGGCATCATATTGCCGCCAGCAGTCTGGGTCGGGTCCCAGATAGCCGGTCAGCGCCTTTTCACCCCACGGGCAATGCGTAGGTGCGACGATCGGCGCAAAGGCCGAGATGCTCCTGAATCGTCCCCGATTGCGCAAACCGATGGTCAGCGCGCCGTGGCCACCCATCGAATGGCCCATGATCGCCTGACGCGCCATGTCGGCAGGGAAATTTGCCCCAATGAGCGCGGGAAGTTCGGTCTCGATATAGCTGCGCATTCGGTAATGCGTCGACCATGGCGGCCGTGTCGCATCGACGTAGAAGCCCGCGCCTTTCCCGAAATCATAGGTGGCGTCGTCGGGCACGTCGTCGCCGCGCGGTGACGTATCGGGCGCAACGAAGATGAGACCAAGCTCGGCACATGCCGCGCGAAATTCGCCTTTCTCGGTCACGTTTGCGTGCGTGCAGGTCAGGCCTGACAGATACCAGACGATTGGCAGAGTCGTTTCGGGGGCGTGATCCGGCACGAAAACCGAGAAAGTCATGTCGGTCGATGTGCTCGATGACGCGTGTCGATAGCTGGCTTGTGTGCCGTGATGGCTCCGGGTCTCGGAGATCGTGTCGAGCGTCACGCCGTGCGTAGCGCCTGTGCCGATCCGAACCATCGTGGAAGCGCAGTGCCGAGTGCGAGCCGGAGCGCGGCCAGTCCGGCAAACCAAAGCACGTCATTGCGCGCGATGTCGGCAACGATCATCGGCGTCGAGCTCTCGAAACCGTCCATGGCAAAGGCACCGACGAACATAACCAGCTGATAGGCAATGACCGATGCCGCAAGTGCCAAGATGGTATGTACCGAGACCAGCCGCGTTTCACGACCAAATGCGAATTTTGCCGCACCCAGTCCCGCAAAAGCAGCAATGCCGATAATGCCGCCCCATGCCACGGCTTGCCCGTCATGCGGATAAGCCAGCGCCGTAAATCCGACGACCTGATTGACCAACCACGTCGCGCCCAAAAGGATCGCGGCATGGCGGGTCGGCAAAGTGACGGCCGCCAACGCGGCGAGTGCGGCGAACGGGAACACACAGGCAAGACCATAGCTGCCCAAGGCGGCTGTAAGCCCAAGGGCGGCGGCCCAGAGCAGTGTGGGGCTTGCCGGTCCGGTCATAGCGCTGCGCATCATCGTTTCCCTTTGCATTTCTATTTCGTAGCCGCGATTCGCGTTCGGCTCAACGCTCTAGAATTTTGCACGCACGCCGACATGCGCGTTGCGGCCGAGTGTGCCATAGCCCGACACGGTTTCGTAGCATTCGTCGGTCACGTTTTCGATGCGGCCATAAAGTTCGAGATTATTGCCGATCGGCACGGCAGCGCGGACGCTCGCGAGCGTGTAGCCGTCGAGCGCGATCCCACCACCGAAGCCGTCGACGCTGTCACTGACCGTTTGCACGCTTGCGCCGAGTTTCAGCCATGCGCGCGGTGTCCAGTCGATTCCGGCGTTGATGCTGTTTTTCGGGCGGCGGAGCAGCGGTGCCCCAGTCACGCGGTTGGTCGCATCGATATAGCTGTAGTTTGCGGTAACGATCAGCGTGGCGGTCGGGCGCGCTTCGATGAAGGCCTCGATTCCCTGTGCGCGCGTTCGGGCGATATTGTCGTAAAAGCCGAACGGTCGGCTTGAACAGCGCGGATTCGTGCTGCCGAAGCAGGACAGGAAATCGATTTGGTTGACCGTGTCGCGGTGGAACGCCGTTACGCCGACATTGAGCGTATCGGCGACCAGTGATTGTTCGATGCCGATGTCGTAACTTCGCGCGGTTTCAGGGCGAAGCGTGTCGTTGCCGAACGCGCTGAACAGCTGGAACAGCGTCGGCGCCTTGAAGCCTTCGCCATAGCTCGCGCGGAAGGTCGTGCCACTGCCGATGCGAACAGCTGCGTTGGCGCTAAGCGTCGTTTTGGTACCGTACGTCTTGTGATCGTCAATACGGACGCCGCCGGTCAGCGTAAGCGTCTCGACGGGCTTGACGATGGCTTGCGCGTAAGCACTGCTGATGCGTGTCGCGTAGCGGTCGAAG
The DNA here is from genome assembly GCA_043737475.1 of Sphingomonas sp. Taxonomy (GTDB): domain Bacteria; phylum Pseudomonadota; class Alphaproteobacteria; order Sphingomonadales; family Sphingomonadaceae; genus Sphingomonas_O. The sequence continues at coordinate 50,499 of JAYTAP010000090.1, read as the reverse complement.
TCATCGCGGAAGCGCGAGGTTTCATGCTCGAGACCGAACACCGCGCGGATTGCGTCGCTGATTGCCGCATCGCCCTGATACTCGAAGCGCTCGACGCGACCGCGCGCGATGAACGAGGGGGCAGTGCCGAATGCGGGATCGAAACTGTCGCGTGCAGTGTCACTTAATGTGAACGCGATGCGGTTCTTGAGCGCGCCAAGGCGGACGTTGACGCCGGCATAACCGAAGACCTGTTGCGTCGTCGAGAATTCGGCAGTGTCGGTCTGGCCGAAGGGGAAGGTCGGCTGGTTGCCGTCGAATTGGGCACGGCTGTCGGCGAAGTAGCCGCGCAGGTCGAGGCTGACGGTATCGCTGAAATCGACACCCACGCGGGAGTTTGCGGCATATTGGCGAAAGCCGTCGCGTTCGGTCCCGCCCTTGAACGCCGAAATGCCATCGTCGTCGAAATATCCGCCGCCGAGCGTCGCGGTGACGGGGCCTAAGCGCGCGCCTGCCTGGCCGACGAGCTGCTTGGCGTTGTTGTAACCATATTCGGCGCGCAGGTTTGCGCCTTCGATCGCGGCGGTCACAATGTTGACGACGCCGCCGATTGCCTGGCTGCCCCAAGGCACCGAATTGGGGCCGCGCAGAACCTCGATACGGTCGATGTTGACGGTCAGCAGATTGCCGAAATCGAACGCACCACCGGGCGACGACGGATCGTTGACGCGGACCCCATCGATCAGGACGAGCGTCTGCGCATCTTCGGCACCACGGATGCGAACCGCAGTCGTCTGGCCGGGCCCGCCCGCGCGGGTAGCGGTGATGCCGGGCGTGGTGGCCAGCAGGTCGGAGATCGATGTGCGTTGGCGGGTCTCGATGAGGGCGCGGTTAAGGACAGTGATAGCCTGTCCTGACTCGTCAAACCTTTGGTCGGCTCCGGTTGCTGTAACGACGATCAGCGGCGCTTCATGCAGACATGTCGGATGAACTTCGCCATCTTGAGTTGGTAAGCACAGCGTATCTCGTGGTCGATCTTGATTTGCACGGACAGCAGTAGGCAACAGCGCCAACGCTGCGACCGCCAGCCATAAACCGTCATCCCAGCGCAAGCTGGGATCTCTGGCGGGTCGGGTGCATTCAAATGACGAGGCATCCCAGCTTTCGCTGGGATGACGATAAGTGAAAACGGGCACGATAATTCTCCTCAAACGTAACAACACACACGATGTCGTCACGCGAGGTTTCCCCCGATCGCCCGCGTCTTCCCGCACGGACAAAGGACCGACCGCGACAGGCAGGTCTCCTGGCTCCCGGGTCAATGCTTGGTGCCGCCTTCCCGGTTTCCCAGTGGCTGGTTGGCACTTCGCTCGCCGGTCACAGTTGCGGGAACAGCGCCGGATCCACACCGGCTTCCCTATTATCCACCCTTTCGGGCGGACCTGTCACGGTGAAGCGGGTAGCTAACGATGATTGAGAGTGCAAGCGCCACTGGCAAAGCCCGCGTCGTTGATCGTCGGCGGGCCGACGTCCGCCGTGCTTGCGCGTGGTCGCGACATGGTGTCGCGTGCCCGCGCTGCGCAATGGTGGGCTCGCCGGGATTCGAACCCGGGACCTACAGATTAAAAGTCCGTTGCTCTACCAACTGAGCTACGAGCCCGCATTGCGATGTGGGAAGACGCGCGCATTATGCGCGACGACGCTTTCGGTCAAGCCGTGCCAGCAATTGCCGCGCCGTCAGATGCGTCACAGGATCGCGCCAGTCGGGTGCGATCTCGACGATCGGTGCGAGCACGAATTCCCGCTTGCGAAATTCGGGATGCGGGATCGTCAGAGCGGACGACGCCCAGATGCCGCCGCCCCACCCGATAATATCGAGGTCAAGTGGCCGATCCCCCCAACGGCGGCCGGGACGACGACCGGCAGCGCGTTCGATTGCTTTTAGATTTCGCAGCAAGTCGTCGGGCGACAGATCGCTTTCGATCATCACAGTGGCATTGGCATAATCACGCGTGCCGGGGCCGATCGGACGACTGGTGATGGTGCGCGAACAATGCATGGCGTTGGGCAGCGCGGCAGCAACCCGCGCTCGCGCGCCGACCCGGTTCGAACCGATGGCGACGAGATACCAATTGTCCACACACACTCCGCTTGCCCTGAGCTTGTCGAAGGGTTGTCCTTGCCTTGGCACTGGCGAGCGAGAAAAGACAAGTCTTCGACAAGCTCAGCCCAAACGGTATGGGGAAGCATGATTTCGCCCATTCCCGAAACCGAACCGCCGCGCGATTGTCCGCTGTGCCCGCGCCTCGTTGCCTTTCGCCATGCCTGCCAGGCCGAATATCCGACATGGTGGAACGCGCCGGTGCAAGCGTTTGGAGATCGCGAGGCATGGCTTGCGATCGTGGGATTGGCGCCCGGCAAACATGGCGCGAACCGGACGGGACGGCCTTTTACCGGCGATCATGCCGGGATGCTGCTGTTTGAAACACTCGAGAAATTTGGCCTGACGACAGGCGTTTACGATGCGCGGATCGACGACGGCTTCGCGCTGAACGGTGCGATCATCATCAATGCGGTTAAATGCCTGCCGCCCGAAAACAAGCCGACGCCCGAAGAAATCCGCACCTGCCGCACCTTCCTCGACGCGCAGCTCGGCATGCTGCCCAATGTCCGTGTCGTCGTTGCGCTCGGCGCGATCGCGCACCAGTCGGCGGTCAAGGTGATGGGCGGGCGGCTGCCCAAGGCGAAGTTCGGGCACCTCGCCGAACACCGGATGCCCGACGGCCGCGTGCTGATCGACAGCTATCACTGCTCGCGGTACAACCAGAATACGGGACGCCTGACGCGCGATATGTTCGAGGCGGTGTTTGAGCGGGCGGTAGTTATCAGCGGAGGGGGTCGTGCTTGAGGCGATCGACACAATGGCACGCGTCATCGGATACGCTGCACTGCTGCTCTTGCTGGGCTGGTGTATAAAGAACTTGCGAAATGACGACGTCGTTTTTCAACCAGAATTTGTTGATGATGAAATCGATCCGAGTAAGGTCGTTCGGCCTCTCGTTAATCTAAGAAACCAATTGGAAGGGGAAACGCGCGCCATTTCAACGTGGGGGTATACATTCGAGAGAGAGCGGTATGATCTGACGTTGGAAAAACGCCCTGATCATATCGACTGCTTCGTAGAAGATTGCTCAACACGAACGGCTGGAACTGGGACGGGTAAATTTGCACACGTCAAGCTGAAAGCTGAAGACCTTGAATCGATTGGGCGGTGGGCAGCCACTACCGCCGATGAACACCGCGCGTCAGTAGCGAGATTCCGTGATATGTCTGACGCTAGGCGCGCAGATCGAGAATCATAGCACTGCTTCAAACATCCTCCACCAACCGCCCGTAAAGCTCTGGCCTTCTGTCCCGGAAAAACCCGAATGCCGCTCGGTTTTTGGCGCACTCAGCCAGATCAAACGTCGCGACCAGCACGCCGCTCTCGCCCGCGCCATATTCCCCGACGAAATCGCCGCGTTCGTTGGTGATGAAGCTGTGGCCGTAGAAGGTCTGGTCGCCTTCGTGCCCGATGCGGTTGCTTGCCACCACCGGTACCACGTTCGATACGGCATGCCCGACCATCGCACGCCGCCACAAACGGCTCGTGTCGAGATCCTCCGCCTCGGGCTCATCGCCGATCGCGGTCGGGAACATCAGGATGTCCGCACCCAGCAGCATTAGCGCGCGTGCGGTTTCGGGGTACCACTGGTCCCAGCAGATGCCGACGCCAACGCGGCCATAGCGCGTGTCCCACACCTTGAAGCCGGTGTTGCCGGGGCGGAAATAGAATTTCTCGCTATATCCCGGGCCGTCGGGGATGTGGCTCTTGCGATAGACGCCCATGATCTCGCCCGCATCGTCGATCATCGCGAGCGAGTTGTAGTAATGCTGCCCGTCGCGCTCGAAAAAGCTCGTCGGGATATAGACCTGTAGTTCCTTGGCGAGCGCCTGCATCGCGACGACGCTCGGGTGCTCGGCGGTCGGCGCGGCAGTCGCGAAGGGTTCGAGCACTTGCGTCTTGCAGAAATACGGCCCCTCGAACAATTCGGGCGGCAGGATGATTTTCGCGCCATGCTGCGCGGCCTCGCGGACATGCGCTTCGATGGTCGCGAGGTTAGCCGCAAAAGGCCCGGGCAGCGCACACTGGATCGCGGCAACGGTGATGGTCTGGGTCATGCGTCAATCCTAAGGCCGAAACGCGCGGCGACGGCGATCATGATCAGATAGAGCGCGATCGTGACCGCGCAACCGATGCCGAGCGCTGGCCAGAATGTTATGCCCCGCCGCAGCAGCGCGGGAATGATCAGGAACATCGGCATCGACGGCAGGAAAAACCAGAATGTCCCGCTGACATAGCCCGCCATGGCCTCATTCGTCGCGCCCTCGCGCCACAGCCAGATCATGCTGAGTACCGAAACCAGTGGTAACGAGACGATGAGCGACCCCAGTGCTGGTTGCCGCCGCGCAATGGTCGCAGCAATTGCCACGAGCAGGCCCGAGATCAATGCCTTCGACCAGAACGCGATCACAATGCGGGAACCTGCTGCGAAATGCAGTGGAAACTGCCGCCGCCGGTCAGGATATGGTCGGTTGGCAGGCCGATGACATCCCTGTCGGGAAACAGCGCAGCGATTGCCTTCACTGCTGCGTCATCGTTCGCCGCGCCATGTATCGGCACCACGACCGCCGCATTGCCGATGTAGAAGTTCATGTAGCTGGCAGCCGCCACTTCGCCGTCGATTTCGACACGGCCGGGCGAAGGCAGGGCGACGACTTCGACGCCGAACGCCTTTGCTCGTGCCCACGCATCGCCGTAAACGTCGGCATTCGGATCGTCGGGACCGCCGAGTTCTGGTAGCGCGAGTATCCCCGGTGCCACAAAGCGCGCCAGATTATCGACATGGCCGTCAGTATGGTCACCCGCCAGCCCGTCGCCAAGCCACAGCACCCGCGTCACCCCGAGATCGACCATAAGCTGCGCTTCGATGTCTTCGCGGGTCATCAGTGGATTGCGGTTCGGATTGAGCAGGCATTGCTCGGTCGTCACCAGCAGCCCTGCGCCATCGACGTCGACCGCCCCGCCTTCGAGGATCATACCGCGCGGATGATGTGGCAGGTCCGCCGATGCGCACAGCAACCCAGCCAGTGCATCGTCGATCGGCGACGGGTATTTGCCCCCCCAGCCATTGCCGCGATAGTCCAGCGCGGTCCCATCGCGCAGCACCAATGGCCCGGTGTCGCGCAGCCAAATATCGAAAAACGGGACGATATGGATTTCCGCGCCGGTCGCCAGTGTCACGGCGCGGTCCGCTGCCGCTTCGTTCGCGCAGACCAGCCGCACCGTTTCGCCCTTGCCACCTGCATGGACGGCCCGTGCAAACGCAGCGACCTGTTCCTGTGCAGGTTCCAGACCCTCGAGCCACAGATCGGCCGCGCTGGGAAATCCGATCCATACCGCGCTGTGCGGCGACCATTCGGCAGGTAACACAGCCATGCTTATTTCCCCGCTCGATCCTTGTCGCGGATTGCCCGGAATTCGGCGGTGGCAGACCAGTTCGGCCAGCTGTTCCCTTGTGCCAGCTCCCGCCCGATGCCATAATACATGGTTAGGTCCTGCACCGCGCCGTCCCAGTTCCAGGTCGCCACATACTCATCCTGCGGCTTGTGATAGCGATTGACGACATAATCATCCGCCGCCGCCTTGCCCGCTGCGCTCCCACCGACGACAAGATCCTCGCCGCCCGATGCATACATCATCGGCACGCCCAGCCGCGCAAACGAGAAATGGTCGGACCGATAATAATATCCCTTTTCAGGATCGGGATCGGGCGCGATCACGCGATTGCCCTTCGCTGTCCAGCGCGTGACATAATCGTCTAGTTCGGAAAGCCCCGGCCCGACAACAACGACGTCCTTGGTCGCGCCGACGACGTTCAGCCCGTCCATGTTCACGCCGCCGACTGTCTGTGCGAGTGGGTAGATCGGATTCTCGGCATAATATTTCGACCCAAGCAGTCCTGATTCTTCGGCGGTGACAGCAAGGAAAATCTGGCTCCGCGCCGGGCGGCCTGCTTTGCCGTTCATCTCGGCTAGCGCGATCAGGCCTGCGGTGCCGCTCGCATTGTCGACGGCGCCGTTGCAGATGCCGTCTCCCTTGACCGGCAAACAGCGGCCGAGATGGTCCCAATGCGCCGAATAAAGCACATAGTCGTCGGGCGCAGTCCGCCCGCGCTGCACGCCAATCACGTTCTTCGACATTTGCCGCCGGATCTTGTTTGTCATGCTCAGCGACATTTTTATCCCCAGCGGCACGGCCCGGAACCCCCCAACTTTTGCTGCGGCATTCATGGTATCGAAATTCTGTCCGGCATTGGCAAACAACCGCGTCGCCGCATCTTTTGTCATCCAGCCCATGGCGGCGCTGTCGCTCATGTGATTGTCGGCAGCGTCAAGACCAAGGCGCGGCTTTGCCCAGGACGAAACCACCACATCCCAGCCATAAGCGGCAGGTTCGGTTTCGTGCACGATAATGGCGGCGGCTGCTCCCTGCCGCGCGGCTTCTTCATATTTATACGTCCAGCGGCCGTAATAGGTCATGGCCCGCCCGCCGAATGTGCCAGTCAGCGTCGGCGTCTGATAATCGGGATCGTTGATCAGGATGACGACCGTTTTCCCTTTCACGTCAACGCCGGCATAATCGTTCCAGCCGAGTTGCGGTGCGTTGATGCCATAGCCGACGAACACGACGTCGCTGTTCTCGACTTCGACGCGCGGTACGACGCGGCTCGTCCCGATCACCATGTCGCTTTTGTAGGCAAGCGCGATCGGCGAAGCCCCGCCGGTAAACGTTAACGGCGAAGGCGCGGCATCGATTTCGACCATCGGCACGTCCTGATACCATGATCCCTTATTGCCCGGCTTCAGCCCCGCTTTCGCCATGCGCGCGGCGATATACTGGATTGTCCTGGCTTCTTCCGGCGACGTCGGTGCACGGCCTGCGTAAGCATCCGACGACAACGTGCGCGTTACATCCTTGAGGGTCCGGACCGGAACCGTCGGGTCTGGCTTGGCAAGCGCGGGGGCAGCGATAAGGATGGTCGAGGCAAGAAGCAGGGTGCGGATCATGAGGGTCTCCGGTTGTGAAGCATGACATTTGGCATGGCATTGCCGACGCGGATCAGCAAGCACACAAACGGCTTGCAGCGGCAGCGCAAGCAGTTATGCACATTCTTGCATCCGGGGGCGCATCATGCTGAGATTTCTTTGTGTATTAGTCGCGGTTACTACCGGGAACACTGCACAAAGCCAAAAAGTGACGCCGGCCAAGGCGTTTGGCATGCGCGAGGAAATTCAACAAATCTCTTTGTCGCCTGCGGGCGACCGTGTCGCGTTTCTATCAGCCACCGGCGCGCGCGGTTCGACCTTGTATATCGTCGATCTTGGCACGAATGCGGCCAGCGCTGTTCCGAAAGCGATCCTGCGCGGGAGTGGCGACCCCGAACAAATCTACAGCTGTAACTGGATTTCGGAAGCCCGGCTGATTTGCAATGCCGGTGAAGTCAAACGCGACGGCGATGCCATTCGCGGACTAACGCGCCTGTTCGCAATCAATGCCGACGGATCAGATCTAAAACGACTCTCTACGCGGCAGGGCATGTATGCCGATTACAACGCAAACTTCGGTGGCGCGATCATCGACCTGTTGCCCGGCAGCAATGGTGAAGTGCTGCTTGGTCGTCAATATGTGCCGGAGGGACGCGTCGGTTCGCTGATCGAAAAACGTAACGAGGGCTATGGTGTCGATCAGGTCAATACCGTGTCGCTGGTCAGCAAGCGGATCGTAAGGCCACTTTACAACGCCAGCGAATTTATTTCCGATGGTGTTGGAAACGTGCGTGTGATCGGGTCTAATTTCGAAGCGACCGGTGGCTACTCTGAGACCAAAACACGCTATGCCTATCGGTCCGTGGGCAAAGAGAATTGGGAGCCACTTAGCGTGTTCGACTGGAACACCGAACAGGGTTTCAATCCTTATGGCGTGGACCCCAAGGAAGACGTCGTTTACGGCTTCGACCGGCTGAACGGCCGTCAGGCCGTCTTCAAGGTGGCGCTCGATGGTTCGCTGAAGCGCACGCTTGTCTATAGCCGACCCGATGTCGACGTGGATGGACTGGTCCGGATCGGTCGTCAGCGACGCCTTGTCGGGATCAGCTATGCGACTGAAAAGCGCAACGTCCTCTACTTCGACGCCGCGTTGCTGAGGCTCACGACATCACTCGGCAAGGCACTGCCCAATGCCGGCACGATCGATTTCGTCGATACCAATGCCGACGAAACGAAAATGATCATCCATGTCGGTGGCGACACGGCACCTGGCCAATATTATCATTTCAACAAAAAAACGATGCAATTGAATGCGCTTTTTCCCGAACGGCCGGAGCTTGTCGATTACCAGTTGGCACCAGTGAAGCCGATTCAGTTCCGTGCAACCGACGGAACCATGATCCCGGGGTATCTGACGTTGCCAGTGGGCTCGTCTGGCAAGAAGCTTCCCGCGATCGTCATGCCGCACGGTGGGCCGAGCGCACGAGACGAATGGGGTTTCGACTGGCTCGTTCAATATTATGCTAACCGCGGCTATGCGGTCATCCAGCCCAACTACCGCGGATCAAGCGGCTATGGCGACGCCTGGTTTCGCAATCAGGGTTTCAAGGCTTGGAATGTCGCAATCGGTGACGTTACCGATGCCGGGCGCTGGCTGATATCCGAAGGGATTGCTGATCCTGCAAAACTGGCAATTGTCGGCTGGTCCTATGGCGGATATGCTGCCCTTCAATCGGGCGTCATTGCGCCTGAACTGTTCAAGGCAATTGTAGCAATTGCGCCGGTGACCGACCTTGCGTCGCTGAAAACTCAGAGCATGAACTTCACGAATTATCGCGCCGTGCAGGAATTTGTCGGTTCAGGTCCACACGTAGCATCAGGGTCACCCGCACAACGTGCAAGCGAAATCCGTGCACCGGTCCTGATGTTTCACGGCGATCTCGACCAGAACGTTTCCGTGTTCCAGTCGCGACTGATGGAAGACAAGCTGAAGTCTGCGGGCAAGCGCAACGAACTTGTCGTATTTTCTGGATTACGGCACGGCTTGAATGACAGCACGGCGCGCGAGCAGATGCTTGCGCGCAGCGATGCTTTCTTACGGTCGTCGATGGGAATGTAAAACGGGGCGGCCGTTGCCAGCCGCCCCTTTGTCGATCGGTGCGTTGATGTCAGCGTGAGTAAAACTCGACCACCAGGTTCGGTTCCATCTTCACCGGATAGGGCACTTCATCGAGCGTGGGCACACGTGTGAATGTCGCTTTTGCCGTGCCGTCGATGCCGATATATTCGGGGATATCGCGCTCCGGCAGGCTTTGCGCTTCCATAACCAGCGCCATTTCCTGTGCTTTGTTACCCAGCGAAATCTCGTCACCGACATCGCAGCGACGCGAGGCAATATTGCACTTCACGCCGTTGACGCGGATGTGGCCATGGCTGACCAGTTGGCGCGCGGCAAAGACTGTCGGCGCAAACTTGGCACGGTAGACGATCGCATCGAGGCGGCGCTCGAGCAGGCCGATGAGGTTCTGCGACGTATCGCCCTTCATCCGCGCGGCTTCGGTGTACTGCTTCTTGAACTGCTTTTCGGTGACTTCGCCGTAATAGCCCTTCAGCTTCTGCTTGGCTTTCAGCTGGAGGCCGTAGTCGGAAACCTTGCCCTTGCGGCGCTGTCCATGCTGCCCGGGGCCATATTCGCGCTTGTTGACGGGCGATTTGGGGCGGCCCCAGATATTTTCGCCCATGCGGCGGTCGAGCTTGTGTTTTGCGCTGATACGCTTTGACATGTGTAGTCCTTCAATTGCGTGGCCATACCGGCCTGTTTTTGTTGTTTCCGGATCCGCGCTACGTCAGTCGAAAGACCGGGCAGGACCACCGCTTCACCGGAGTGCGGGGTCAATTGCGAAGATGCGACTCTAGCCGAACGGGCGTAGAAGTCAATGTTTTGGTCGTTCAGGTTCCGTTGGTCGGCATCGAACTCATCGATCGCTGCGCGTCGCGGACAGCTGCGCCGGATTCGGCTTCAATTTCTGCCCAGCGTGCTTTGGTATTGCAGACGCGCTTGGCCCCGAGCCGGGTGCCCAGCCGCTCTTGCGACCGGCAGATCATGCGTTCCTTTACGGGCTTGGCAGGCGTAGCACTCTCCGCGCGTGCCAGTGTGATTGCGCCAATGCCAGCTGTGGACAATGTCAGTAAAGCTGCTCCAATCATCTTTCGATCCCCGTCAGATTGATTTCCGGGCAATAAAACAAAATAACGGGCGCGCAACGAGTATTTGCCTAAGCTTTCGGCCGCGGCTTTTCAATCGCGGTCAGCACCCCGCGCAATGTCCGCACTTCTTGTGCGTTCCACGCGGGTTTTGTCATGATCGACCGAATCGTGCGCATCACAGTCGGTATTTTGTCGGGCGGGAAATAGAATCCGGCACGTTCAAGCATCGCATCCAGCTGGCCGATCAAGCCATCGAGTTCGGATTGCGGGGCCGGCGGCTCTTCGTCGACACGCGGAGGCTGGGCCAGGTTTTGCGTTTTCGACCATTCGTAGGCGACAACCATCACGGCCTGCGCCAAGTTCAGCGATCCGAACTCCGGGTTGATCGGCACTGTTATGATCGTGCGTGCAATCGCGACGTCATCACTTTCGAGCCCCGTGCGTTCGGGCCCGAACAAGATGGCGCAACGGCCCTGATCGCTTCGCATCTCGGTAACCGCAGCCTCGGGCGTCAAGACAGGCTTGACGACACCGCGTTTGCGCACCGTGGTGGCATAGACATGCGCGCAGTCCGCAGTTGCTTCGGCGACGCTGTCATAAACCTGCGCATCGGCGAGAATGCTGTCCGCACCCGATGCGGCGGGGCCAGCACCTGGATTCGGCCAGCCGTCGCGCGGCGCGACCAGCCGCAACTCTGGGAGGCCAAAATTGAGCATCGCGCGCGCCGCTTTGCCGATATTTTCGCCAAGCTGCGGGCGAACGAGAATGAGGATGGGACTCAAGATGTTCCCGCATCTTTTACCGAGCCTGCGAATTCCTCGAAATCCTTGGCTTCGGCAAAGTCCTTATAGACGCTGGCAAAGCGGATATAGGCTACCGAATCCAAGCCCTTCAGTCCCTCCATCACGAATGCGCCGATCTGCTGTGCCTCGATTTCGGCGTCGCCCAGTGTTTCGAGCTGGCGCTGTATTCCCGAGACCATCTGGTCGAGCCGTGTTTGCTCAATCGGGCGTTTTCGACAGGCAATGGCAACTGAGCGCGCGAGCTTGTTGCGATCGAACGGTTCCTTGCGGCCTTCGCTTTTGATGATCGTCAGCTCGCGTAACTGGATGCGCTCGAAGGTCGTAAAGCGAGCGCCGCAGCTTTCGCATTGCCGCCGTCGCCGGATCGCTGCACCGTCTTCGGTCGAGCGGCTGTCCTTTACCTGACTGTCTTCATGGGCGCAAAACGGGCAGCGCATCAGGTGCGCTTCGTGCCCTTGTAGTAAGCATAGCCTGCGCCCGCGACAGCACCGATGATCGGTCCGATAATCGGCAGGGGGATGGCGACAACCGCGCCAAGCGCGCTCCATTTTGCCATGCTCTTACCAAGGCCCGGCGTGTTCTTGATCTCGTTCTTAATGTCTTCGATCGCCATGTTCAGAGCTCCGGATAAATCGGGAAGCGTTCGCACAAGGCACGAACGCGGGCGCGAACATCGGCCTCCACGGCCGGGTCGCCGCCTTCGCCTTTCTGCCGCAAGCCATCGAGCACATCGGCAATCATGTCGGCAATGTCGCGGAATTCCTTGATTCCGAAACCGCGCGTGGTGCCCGCAGGCGACCCGACGCGAATGCCGCTGGTCTTCATTGGCGGCAGTGGATCGTTGGGAATGCCATTCTTGTTACAAGTGATAGCGGCGCGTTCGAGGGCTTCGTCCGCATCCTTGCCGGTCACGCCCAGCGGCGTCAGATCAACGAGCGCAAGGTGCGTGTCGGTCCCGCCCGACACAAGATTGCAGCCGCGTTCGCTCAGTCGCGATGCCATTGCTTTGGCATTTTCGATAACGGCGCGCGAATAGAGCTTGAAATCGGGCTGGAGCGCTTCGCCGAATGCGACAGCCTTGGCGGCAATGACATGCATCAGCGGCCCGCCCTGCGTTCCGGGGAAAACCGCCGAGTTGAATTTCTTGGCCAGCGCTTCGTCGTTGGTCAGGATCATGCCGCCGCGCGGGCCGCGCAATGTCTTGTGCGTGGTCGTTGTCGCGACATGCGCATGCGGGAAGGGCGAGGGGTGAACGCCTGCTGCGACAAGCCCCGCAAAATGCGCCATATCGACCCAGAAAATCGCACCGACGGTATCCGCGATCGCCCGGAACCGCGCGAAATCGATCTGGCGCGGATAGGCCGAGCCGCCCGCGATGATGATCTTGGGCTTGTGCTCGATGGCGAGCGCTTCGACTTGGGCAAAGTCGACAAGATGGTCATCGTCGCGCACGCCATATTGGATGGCGTTGAACCATTTGCCCGACATGGCGGCGCGTGCGCCGTGAGTCAGGTGCCCGCCGGCGTCCAGGCTCATGCCGAGGATCGTTTCGCCGGGCTTGACGAGCGCAAGCATGACGGCGGCATTTGCCTGCGCGCCCGAATGCGGCTGGACGTTGGCGAAGCCGCAATCGAACAACTGCTTGGCGCGCTCGATGGCCAGCGTCTCGATAGCGTCCGACGGTGCGCAGCCTTGATAATAACGCTTGCCGGGATAGCCTTCGGCATATTTGTTGGTGAAGACCGAGCCCTGTGCTTCGAGGACGGCTTTGGAAACGATGTTTTCAGATGCGATCAGTTCGATCTGATGGCGCTCTCGCTCGATTTCGCGGCTGAGGCCGGAAAATACTTGCGGATCGCTTTCCGCAAGGCCGCGCGTAAAAAAGCCGTCGGGCTGAACGTCGTGCAAGGTTGCGGGATTGCTGCTCATGCGGATTCCTTTGCGAAATGCGGGTGGGCCAATTTGTCGACGCGGGCGCTGTGGCGGTCGCCGAGGAATGGTGTGGATAAAAAGGTCGCGAGGCAATCGCGCGCCTGGTCCGGCCCGATCAGCCGCGCGCCGAACGCGATGACATTGGCATCATTATGCGAACGGGCGAGCCGCGCCGACAGGATTTCACTGACTTGTGCGCAACGGACGGCAGGATGGCGATTGGCGGCAATGGCGATGCCAATCCCCGACCCGCAAACGAGGACCCCAAAGCGCGCCGTGCCTGCCGCGATCGCTTCAGCGAGTTTGAAACCATAATCAGGATAATCGACCGACATGGTATCGCCGGGCCCGAGATCATGAACATCGTGCCCCTGCGCCCGCATGAAATCGATCAGCGCCGCTTTCATATCGAATCCGGCATGGTCGGACGCAATGGCGATGGTCTGGGGATCGGGTCGGCTGCTCAAAGGATGCTTCCTAACGAGTCGTGCGGTCAAGGCGTTCCTGTAACAATATGAGGCGCGAAAGCCACTGCCGACTTCATACGATTGCGATAAAGCGGTGCAATATTTTCGACTTTGGGCTGTAACTCGTTCGTCATTTGCGCGATGTAGCCGAAATGTCGCACGCGAGGAACATGAATGGCCGTCACAGCAGTTGATCGATCGCGCAACGTCGCGGTCAAAGCGGCAGTGCACCAGCATGAGAAGCTCTCGAAAGCAGGCCTGCTCGAGCGCGCATTCACCTTTGCGTTCAGCGGTCTCGTCTATGCCCAGATCTGGGAAGACCCCGTTATCGATATGGAAGCGCTGGCTATCACGCCCGATTGCCACATCGTGACGATTGCCAGCGGCGGCTGCAACGCGCTGAGCTATCTAACGGCGAATCCGGCGGCGGTAACAGCAGTCGACCTGAATACGGCGCATGTCGCCTTCAATCGCCTGAAACATGAAGCAGTCCGGCATTTGCCCGATTATGCGAGCTTTCACCGGTTCTTTGCGCAAGCCGACGCCAAGGAAAACCTGCGCGCCTACAAAGTGCATATCCGCCCGTTTCTCGACGAAGCTTCGCGCAATTACTGGGAAGGCCGCGACCTGATCGGACGACGGCGGATCGGCGGCTTTGCCAAGAATATCTACAAGCGTGGGTTGCTTGGCAATTTCATCGGGACTGCGCATCTGCTGGCAAAGCTCTATCGCGTGGACCTGAAAGACCTGCTCGATGCGAACAATGTCGAAGAACAGCGCGAGATTTTCGAAACCAAGCTCGCGCCGATCTTCGACAAGAAATTCGTCCGCTGGCTGATCGATCAGCCGGCGTCGCTGTTCGGTCTCGGCATCCCGCCGGCGCAATATGATGCATTGGCCGCCGATGATCCCGACGGCATCGGCGCGGTGCTGCGCGGGCGGCTCGAAAAGCTCGCTTGCGATTTCGATGTGCGTGACAATTATTTTGCGCAGCAGGCCTTCGGGCGAGGTTATGCGCAAGGGGCTGGGGCTTCGTTGCCACCTTATCTGCAGGAAGAGAATTATGCCGATCTGGTCGCGCGGATCGGTCGGGTCGAAATCCTCCACGCCAATTTCACGACGCACTTGAGTACGTGTCCGCCGAAAAGTCGCGACCGGTATCTGCTGCTCGATGCGCAGGACTGGATGACCGATGCCCAGCTGACCGATCTCTGGATCGAGATCACGCGGACAGCACGGCCGGGTGCGCGGGTGGTATTCCGCACGGCTGCCGCACCCACGCTGCTGCCCGACCGGGTCCCGCAAGCGATCCTCGATCAATGGGATTATCGCGCGGCGGACTCGCTCGATTATACCCAGCGCGACCGGTCTTCGATTTACGGCGGCGTTCATCTTTATGTTTTGAAAGACGCGCATCTTGCCGGAAAATAATGCGGCGCAGATGGATGCGATTTATGCGTGGCAACGTCATATCTATGACGCGACGCGCAAATATTTCCTGTTCGGGCGCGATCGGCTGATTGCGACGCTCGACGTGCCCGAAGGCGGAAGCGTGCTCGAAGTCGGATGCGGCACCGGGCGCAATCTTATTCAAGTGGCGCGGCGCTACCCGACAGCGCGGCTGTTCGGCTTCGACATTTCCGACGCCATGCTGACGACCGCGCGCGCGAATATTGCTCGTGCCGGTCTGAGTGACCGGATCACAATAAAGCAGGGCGATGCCATCAGTTTCAATGCAGGGGCGCTATTCGGCGAGACACAGTTCGACCGCGTGTTTTTCAGCTATACTTTGTCGATGATCCCCAACTGGAAAGCCGCAATTCAGCAAGGCGTCAATGTAACGAAGGGAAGCGCGCATATTGTCGACTTCGGCCAGCAGGAGCGATTGCCGCGCGCATTCAAAAGCGTTCTGTTTGCGTGGCTCGACAGCTTTGACGTCGAGCCGCGTGCGATGCTGCCCGAATTTCTGGGGACATTGGGGCTGAAAGTCCAATTTCAGCCGCTGTATCGCGGTTATGCTTGGAGTGCGGTCCTTTCGCGGTAAAGCGTTGCGATGGATCAGAAACTGCCGCGATTCGCCTTTCTGCTCGGGATTTCCGGACTCGTTCCGCAAATGCTTGCCGTCGCGATTACGTTGCATCCGCCGCACGTCGCCTTCGGACAGTTTGCGGCGTTTCTTTACGGGGCGCTCATTCTCAGCTTTCTGGGCGGGTTGTGGTGGGGCGTTGCCGCCGTCAACCAATCCGCGCCGCGTTGGCTTTATCTCGTGGGTGTGGTCCCATCGCTCGTGGCGTTTGCTGCCGGGCTTTTGTGGATCATGCGCAGTGGGTCGCCCGATCAGGCGTTGACGATCGTCGGTGCCGGGCTGTTGCTGGCATCGATCGTGGACCGGGAATTGAGTCGGCGCGGGCTGGTGCCGAAAGGCTGGCTCGCGATGCGCGTTACCCTGTCGGCCGGACTGGGCATATTGACGTTGCTTGCCGCGCGCTGATTCAGGCTGCTTTGCGCAACGCCAGCCGCCCAAAAATCTCGATCAGCGCGCCGGTCAATTCCACCATCATTTCGGTCGTGTGTGCGGGGCCGGGTGTAAACCGTAGCCGCTCGGTGCCGCGCGGCACGGTGGGATAATTGATCGGCTGAACATAGACGCCATATTCCGCCAGCAGGATGTCACTGATCTTTTTGGCTTTCACCGGATCGCCGACCATCAGCGGGACGATATGCGTTGTCGTCGGCATGACCGGAAGATCAGCGTCGGTGAACAAGGACTTGAGCGTTGCCGCCGCGGTCTGTTGCGCTTCGCGCTCTATGCTCGATGCTTTCAGATGGCGGACACTGGCGAGGACACCGGCAACAAGCACGGGCGACAGGCTGGTCGTGAAGATGAATCCCGGGGCATAGCTGCGGATGACATCGATGATGTCGCGCCGCGCGGCGATGTAGCCACCCATGACGCCGAACGCCTTGCCCAGCGTCCCTTCGATGATCGTCACGCGATCGGCGACGGCATCGCGCTCGGTTATCCCGCCGCCACGCGCGCCGTACATGCCGACGGCGTGGACTTCGTCGCAATAGGTCAGCGCGTTGTATTTGTCGGCAAGGTCGCAGATCGCAGCAATGTCGGCGACATCGCCGTCCATCGAATAGATGCTCTCAAACGCGATGAGCTTGGGCGTTTCGGGGTCTTCGGCGGCCAGAAGCTCTTCGAGATGCGCCAGATCGTTGTGCCGCCAGACGCGCTTGTCGCAGCCCGAATTGCGGATGCCCGCGATCATGCTGGCGTGGTTCAGTTCGTCCGAAAAGATCACGCAGCCGGGCAGAACCTTGCCAAGCGTCGCCAGTGTCGCTTCGTTCGAGACATAACCGCTGGTAAACAGGAGCGCGCCATCTTTGCCGTGCAGATCGGCAAGCTCGGCTTCGAGATCGACGTGATAATGCGTGTTGCCGCCAATGTTGCGTGTGCCGCCCGATCCGGCGCCGACGTCGTGCAGCGCTTCCTCCATCGCGGCGACGACCTTGGGATGCTGGCCCATGGCGAGATAGTCGTTCGAGCACCAGACCGTGATCGGCTTGGGACCATTATGTCCGGCAAAACAGCGTGCATTTGGGTAGCTGCCTTTATTACGCAAGATGTCGATGAACACGCGGTAGCGCCCCTCGGCATGAAGCCGGTCGATGGCAGCGGAAAAAACGCGGTCGTAATCCAAGACGAATCCTAACGGCTGGGCGCAATAGCGACGAAATCCGCGACGGCTTTAATATGACATCGAACATGAATCTACTGCTAACGTGTCGCAACGGGCGCGCGCGGGTGGGTCGCGCGCCATGACGAGGGCGCTTCGAAGGTGCCTTGCCAAAGGCCGTGCCGTTTACCCTTCGCGATGACTTCGTCGGAAGCATAAGGTCCGTCGGCAAAGCCCCCGAAACTGACGGCGAGGCCGCGGTCGATCATCGCGCGGGCCACATCCCTGCCTTGATCGTCGGTGCATGTCGCGACGATGCGACCGTATTTGTCGCGCGCGCGCTCTTCGCAGACAAGCGTTCGACCTTTTACGATCGCAGCCAATTCATCCCGCGCGACTTTACCACAACGCCAGTCAGCGCCCGTCGCTGTTTTGCAGGTTTGTGCGTATTCCGGAGCATCGATTCCATGGAGGCGGTAGTCTTGTCCAGCAGCGGTCAGCGTGTCGCCGTCGCGCGCGATCACCGTTGCGCCATCGACGGTGCGGGTCGGGTTACCATTGGTGAGGCCGAACCATTCGGGGAACAGCCAAAGCACGGCCAGGATAAGCAGGAGAAGGATCGACCCCACGCGCGGCATGCCTAAAGCGCGACAATTTTCGGAAAACCGTGTGCGGCGAGCGCTGGTGCAAGCGCTTCAACATCCTCGTCAAGGCGGGTGAATATCGCAATGCCGGGCGGCGCAACCAGTGGCCAGTCCTGTCCCGCCGTAAGGTGCGCGACGCGCCGCGCGATCCCGGCACTGCCATCGACGAACGTCACCGGATGCGGCGCGGCGGCGGCAAGTTCGGCTTCGAGCAGCGGGAAATGCGTGCAGGCGAGAACCACCGTATCGATCCGGTTGCCATCGGGCGCCGTGAACAATCCTGCGATGGCAGCCTTTATGGCATCAGCTGCTATCGGTTCGCCGCGCAACTTGGCCTCGGCGAGCGTGACGAGTTCGGCCGAACCATGGCGAATGACAATGCAGTCGCTGGCATATTCGGCGGACAGTTTGTCGACATAGGGCTGGCGGACGGTGGCGTCGGTGCCGAGCACGCCGATGACACGCGTTTTCGAGATCAGCGCCGCTGGTTTTATGGCAGGCACCGTGCCGACCACAGGCACATCGAGCGCTGCCCGCACCACTGACAGTGCAATCGTCGAAGCCGTATTGCACGCGATGCAAACAAGGCGCGGTCGATATCGCTCAACCAAGCGCCCGAGCAGCGCAGGCACGCGCGCCGCAATCTCCGCCTCGCTTTTGGTGCCATAGGGGAAACCGGCGCTGTCGGCGGCGTAAATGAAGGGTGCCGAGGGGATTAGCGCGCGCGTCGGCGCAACGACAGAGAGGCCACCGACGCCGGAATCGAAGAAAAGGATGGGGGCGTCGGGAGACATGGCGGTGGGAGTAGCATCATTGGTCTCGACGGCAACTGTCCACAGCCTCAGGGTTGGTGAACAGTCACTTTGAGATATGTCGCTGGAATGATGGTATTCTCCGATCCGCCCTGATTCTGCGCGTCGAAAAGCGCAGTAAGTTCTTGCAGCAATTGGTCCGATTTCCCGTTTTCCGATGCCGCAGCAAAGGCATTCATCGTCGGCCCGTAATAGTGCCGGAAACTGTCGAGCAGTTCGGCAGGCGGTCCCGCGTGACGGAACAAATAGGTGCTCGGCTCGCAGATGATCCTGTCAGCATCGATGCCCGCTGCGCCAAATCGTTCGCGGACATTTGCTTCGATTCCCCACGTCACGGGACTGATGAAGCCCTCGGGCGGCGGTGGCGTGTGAGCTGCGCTTATTTTCAGGATCTGAGCGACGAGCGTTGGATCGCCAGGGATCCAGTTCCCCATCACGATCCGCCCGCCAGACTTTGTCACGCGCACCATTTCGCGCGCCACGTCCATTGGTCGCGGCGCAAACATCGCCCCGAATATGCTGACGACGAGGTCGAACTGCGCATCGGCGATGGTGGTCAGGTCCGAAGCGTCTCCTTCTTCAAATCGCAAATTTGTCAGTCCGGCGGCCGCGGCACGTGCTTTTCCGGCCACCACAAGATTGCTCGCGATGTCAACGCCGAGGACATTGGCTCCCGCTTCCGCAGCCGGCAGCGCCGTCGTGCCGTCGCCACAGCCGAGATCAAGCACAGCCATGCCTTCGCCGACGCCGATCGCAGCAACCAATTCTTCGCCGCTTTCGCGCATTGTTGCGGCGATCCGGGTGAAATCGCCTTTTTCCCATAGGTCTTTATTCGGATTCATGCGGACTCCTTCGCTTTGGCCAATGGTGCTACGCAAACGCCGGTTGGCTTGGGGTTCGCGGGGCTTCCGCCGGGCGCAGACCGTGTGACGAGATTAATGGGCAAGCGAATGATTGTAAACGCTTCGGTAGCATTGTTGGCCATCCGCAAAGCAAACTGCACCAGCGAACCCGGTTGCCAATTCCCCCCACTGCCCCCTATCGTCACTCCATGCTCTGGCTTGCTCCCTTGTCCGTCCTCGTTATCGGCTACTTGCTCGGTTCGATCCCGTTCGGGCTGATCTTGACGCGCCTGGGCGGGGCCGGTGATTTGCGGGCGATCGGTTCGGGGAGCATCGGCGCGACCAATGTGTTGCGCACCGGGCGCAAGGGACTGGCGGCGGCGACGTTGCTGCTCGACGGGGCAAAGGGCGCGGCGGCAGTGCTGATCGGGGAGGCAATCCAGCCCGGCTTAGGTCCAATGGCGGGACTAGCTGCGTTTTTCGGGCATTGCTACCCGGTCTGGCTGCGGTTCAATGGCGGCAAGGGCGTGGCAACGATGCTCGGCATTGCGCTGGCGCTATCGTGGCAGGTCGGGCTGATTTACGCCGGGGTGTGGCTGGCGGCGCTGGCGCTGTTTCGCTATTCGTCGGTCGGGGGGATGCTTGCGGCGGTGTCCGCACCGATTTCGGCGATTGCGCTCGGGAAATTTCAAGCCGCCGTGTTGTTCGTTGCCTTGGCGCTGATGGTCCTGTGGAAACATCGCACCAATATCGGTCGGTTGCGGCGCGGCAGCGAACCGAAAGTCGGTGCAAAAGCCCAAGTAAGTGGATGATGCTTTCGACAAGCTGCGTCTGATCCGCTCGGCCAATATCGGTCCGGTCACGTATTTTCAGCTGCTTGCCCGCTTCGGCAGCGCAAAGGCGGCACTCGACGCACTCCCCGATCTGGCTTCGCGCGGCGGGGGCAGATCCATGCGGCTTGCGGGTGCGCGCGATGTCGAAACCGAAGTGCGCGCCGTTGAAAAGCTTGGTGCGCGGTATCTGTTCGTCGGTGAAGGCCTTTATCCGCCGCTGCTGGCCGAACTCGAGACCGCACCGCCCGCGCTGATCGTGCGCGGCAATCTTCGACTACTCGACCGCCCGGCCATTGCCATCGTGGGCGCGCGCAATGCCAGTGCGGCGGCGTGTCGCTTTGCCCGGGGCCTCGCGCATGATTTGGCGGGCGAGGGTGTCATCATCGTCTCCGGCCTTGCACGCGGGATCGATACCGCCGCGCATCACGGATCGGTCGACGAGGCAACTGCGGGCGTGATTGCGAGCGGGATCGACATCGCATTTCCGCCCGAAAATGCCGCTCTGCAAGAGCGGATCGCGCATGAAGGTGTGCTGATTGCCGAACAGCCGCCGGGGCGCGAGCCATTGGCGCGGCATTTCCCCTCGCGCAACCGGATCATTGCCGGGATGGCATTGGGCACGGTCGTGATCGAAGCCGCGCCGAAATCGGGGTCGCTGATTACGGCGCGGTTGGCCAACGAAGCCGGACGCGAGGTCATGGCTGTGCCCGGCAGTCCGCTCGACCCCCGCGCACAGGGGTGCAATGCGCTGATCCGCGACGGCGCGACGTTGGTGCAGAATGCAGGCGATGTGCTCGAGACGATCCGCCCGATGGCAGGGCGGGTCGAGCAGGGGAGCGAACGATGGCGGGGGCCGCCGGTTGACGCCGATGCGAGCAACGTTGAACGCGGGGCTGTGACCGCGTTGCTGGGGCATACGCCGGTGCTGGTCGACGAACTGGTCCGCCAGTCGGGGCTGCACCCTGCGGTCGTGGCGACGGTGCTGCTCGAGCTCGAACTTGCAGGGCGACTCGAGCGGCACGCCGGTGGGCGGGTTAGTCTGGGGTAAAGGAGTTTGTTCGATGTCAGTCATGTTTTCATTGTTGCTGGGTGCAGCCGCTGCAACGGGGCAGTCGCCAGCCGACCATGTCGCAAAACTCGATGCTGCACTGGTGGCGCAGGATTACAAGCAACTGTCCGACCAGTATCTTGATCGCACGCAGTCGCCGCAGGATAGTGTCGCAGCGCTCGACTGGGCGAAGAAGTGGTGGACAGCGGGAAGCAGCGCTGCCGTGCCCTTCGTTTATTCGCGCCTGCTGTGGTCGATGGTGGACGGCAGTTCTGACCCGCGGGCGAACGGTCTGAAACAAACCCCGGTCGCCGCATTGCTTTATGTTATCGGCACGACGGGAATAGATGGAGCCCGGTGCGGCGATCCTAGTGCGCCAGCTGACCGCCGCCTTCGCATCATGTCAGCAGGTCGCAATCTCCTTGCCTATGGCGCGAAATTGCCGCCAAACGAGCGCGAACAAGCGGTTTTCGTCGCAACGGCAATCGAGCAACGAACCGCCGCTGTTCGCGATCGGCAGGGTGACGCGCAATTTCTTTGCCGCTACGGGATGGAAGAGATCACGCATAATCTTCGTCACGGAACGGCAAAGGAGCGGGCCGCAAAGCCAGGCGAGCTGGGTCGGCAGGTCGAACTCACGGGCGGCGGTAAATATGTGCCATCGACGCGGCCCGAGGCCATCTGGCGACCTGAGGCTGAAAAGGCGCGCTCGACACTTTTGGCCGACCTTACCGCCTTGTTGAGTGCGCCGACGGACATCAGCGCCGCGTCACCGCGAAAACAATGACACAACCCGTCGGTTAGTTTCGTCTTGCCGTTTCGACTGGTTGGATTAGGTTCAAGACAACACGTGGTTCCAGAGGGGCGCAGCAATGAAAATCGAAGAACGGCTTGAATTCAAAAACAAGGCACCCGTTTACACACTCGCCCCTGATGCGCTGGTTGCCACTGCGATCAAAGCGATGAGCGAGAAAAACTACGGCGCGGTGGTTGTCGTCGACAAGGAAAGCAAGCCCGTCGGCATCGTGACCGAGCGCGATTTCATGCGGCGTCTGCTTAATGAGGGGCGCGACCCGACCAATACCAAATTAAGCGACATCATGACGACCGATCTGAAGTTGGCAAAAGGCAACGATAATCTTCTCGAATGGCTCCAGCAGATGTCGAACGAGCGGTTCCGCCACTTGCCCGTCGTCGACGACCGGGGCGTCTTGATCAACATGATGAGCCAGGGCGACTTCGTCAGTTACACTTGGCCACAGTTATTGAATCGCGTTGCCGAGCAGGCGCGTGCGTCGTTCAGCGTCAACCCATCGATTTATGCAGCTATCGGCGCAGGCGTGTTGTTCATGCTCGTAATTATCGCCGCGATAATGCTGCTGGCGTAATGCGCAGGCGGGGAATTAAACCCCCGCCGTCACTTTTGGTTTGCCGCCCTTCTTGCCCTTTTTTGGGGCCGCGGGCGTGATCTCAAACGACAGCGCGTTGACGCCGTCGGTCTCTTTCAGATGGACCATCACTTCGCCGCCGTGGACGAGCTTGCCAAACAGCAATTCCTCGGCCAGCGGCTGCTTGATCTTTTCCTGGATCAAACGGCCCATCGGGCGCGCGCCGTATAGCTTGTCATAGCCCTTCGTCGTCAGCCAGTCCTTGGCCGCTTCGTCGAGCTTGATGTGCACGTCGCGGTCGGCAAGCTGCAGTTCCAGTTGCAGGATGAATTTGTCGACGACGCGCGCCACGACTTCGGTTGGCAGATAACCGAACGGCACGATGGCATCGAGGCGGTTGCGGAATTCGGGGGTGAACATCTTCTTCACCGCTTCCTCGTCCTCGCCCTCGCGGCTGTTGTTGCCAAAGCCGAGCGATTCACGCGCCATGTCCGACGCGCCGGCATTGGTCGTCATGATCAGGATGACGTTGCGGAAATCGACCGCTTTGCCATGCTGATCGGTGAGCTTGCCGTGATCCATGACCTGCAACAGAATGTTGAACAGGTCGGGATGCGCTTTTTCGATTTCGTCGAGCAAAAGAACCGAATGCGGCTGCTGGTCGATGGCATCGGTCAGGAGACCGCCCTGATCGAATCCGACATAGCCCGGCGGCGCACCGATCAGGCGACTGACGCTGTGACGCTCCATATATTCGCTCATATCGAAACGCTGAAGCGGAATGCCCATGATCGACGCAAGCTGCTTGGCAACCTCGGTCTTCCCGACGCCGGTCGGCCCGGTGAACAAGTAGTTGCCGATCGGCTTGTCGGGATCGCGCAGACCCGCACGGCTGAGTTTGATCGCGCTTGCGAGCTTTTCAATCGCAGCGTTTTGGCCGAAAACCACGCGCTTGAGATCGGTTTCGAGCGACGCCAGCGACTTAGTGTCATCAGTGCTGACCGATTTGGGCGGGATGCGCGCCATTGTTGCAATGACCTGCTCGATCTCCTTGGGCGTGATGACTTTCTTGCGCTTGTTCGGCGCAACCAGCATCTGCATCGCGCCGACTTCGTCGATCACGTCGATCGCCTTGTCGGGCAGCTTGCGGTCATTGATATACCGCGCGCTGAGTTCGACCGCCGATTTGATCGCGTCGGGCGTGTATTTCACGCTGTGATGGCTTTCGAACGCACTGCGAAGCCCCGCGAGAATCTTGATCGTGTCTTCGATCGTCGGCTCGTTGACGTCGATCTTCTGGAACCGGCGAAGCAGCGCACGGTCCTTTTCAAAATGGTTGCGGAATTCCTTGTAGGTCGTCGAGCCGATGCAGCGGATCGTCCCGCCGCTCAGCGCAGGCTTGAGCAAATTTGACGCATCCATCGCACCGCCCGACGTGGCACCAGCACCGATCACGGTGTGAATTTCGTCGATAAAGAGGATCGCGTGCGGCAGCTTTTCGAGTTCGTTGACGACCGCCTTCAGCCGCTCTTCGAAGTCGCCGCGATAGCGCGTGCCTGCGAGCAGCGCACCCATGTCGAGCGAATAGATGACGGCGGGGAGCAGCACTTCGGGGACATCGCCTTCGACGATCTTGCGCGCCAGCCCCTCGGCAATGGCGGTCTTCCCGACGCCGGGGTCACCAACATACAAGGGGTTGTTTTTTGACCGGCGGCAAAGGATCTGGACGGTGCGGTCGACTTCGGGGCCGCGCCCTATCAGCGGATCGACTTTGCCGGCTTTGGCCTTCTCGTTGAGGTCGACAGTGAACTGCTTGAGTGCGGATTCAGCTTTGCCCTTGCCGCCTTCGGACTTGGCGGGCTTTTCGTCGTCGACGCCCTTGGGAGCGGATGCCTCGGGTGCGGTCACGCCTTTGCCGACGCCGTGGCTGATAAAGCTGACCGCGTCGAGGCGGCTCATATCCTGTTGCTGCAGGAAATAGACGGCATAGCTTTCCCGCTCGCTGAACAGTGCGACAAGGACGTTGGCGCCGGTTACTTCGTCGCGGCCCGAGGACTGGACGTGGAGAATGGCACGCTGGACGACGCGCTGGAAACCGCTGGTCGGCGACGGATCGGTCTGACCCTCCGTGCGCAGTGCTTCGAGTTCGCTGTCGAGATAATTGGTAACCGTCGTCTTCAGTTCACCCGTATCGACGCCGCAGGCGACCATCACCTGTGCGCCATGTTCATCGTCGATCAACGCGAGCAGGAGATGCTCGAGCGTTGCATATTCATGCTTGCGCGTTGCGGCGGCCGCGAGCGCATTGTGCAGGGTGCTTTCGAGTTCACGGGCAAAGGAAGGCATGTTTTGATCCTAATGCGAAGCCTGCGGGCGCGGCCTCAGTTGAACAACATGTCGGGTGCCCGGTGGTGTCAATCAAGAACGTCCAGTTGATGTTTCAATTTAACGACCAAATATCGCGTCGGCGCTTGTGCGGTGATTAACGGCCTTGTCACGGTGATTGCGGGTGCGGTCGATCTCCGCTTCGAGCGCAAGAATGCGCGTGTCGAGCTCGGCGACCGAATAGGGGTCGAGGTCGAGCTTTGCCAAAAGCGCGATAGGGTCGCCGGGACGCGGCGGCGGTGCGATGTCGTCTGTGTCCATCGAGTTAGGTTACGGACAGCGACGAGGCTGTCAACGCTGTTGGGCGTGACCCGTCAAAAGTTAGTCAAAAGTTAGTCCAAGGATTCCTCGTCGATCGCCGGGTAGCGCTGACGTGTCTATGTCTAACCTATTGTATTTATTGAATTAAGCCGCCAATCCTTCGAACTGAAGTCGTGCAAGGCGCTCATAAGTGCCGCCCGACCGGCTGAGGCTGTCGTGTGTCCCTTCTTCGACAATGCGCCCGTCCTCCATCACGATGATGCGGTCGGCCGCGCGGACGGTCGCGAGGCGGTGCGCGATCACGATCGTCGTGCGGTTGGCCATTAGCCGTTCGAGCGCATCCTGCACCAGCCGTTCGGATTCTGCATCGAGGGCGGATGTTGCTTCGTCGAGCAGCAGGATCGGCGCATCGCGCAGGATCGCACGGGCAATCGCCATGCGCTGACGCTGGCCACCCGAAAGGCGTGCGCCGCTTTCACCCATGAACGTGTCGAGGCCGTCGGGAAGTTTGCGCAGGAATTCGGACGCGTTGGCTGCATCGGCAGCAGCCCAAAGCGCTTCGTCGCTGCTGTCCCAATGACCGTAGCGCAGATTGTCGCGGGCGGACGCGGCAAAAATCACGGTCTCCTGCGGTACCATGGCGATGCGCTGTCGCACCCATTTCGGATCGGTCGTGGGCAGAACAACGCCGTCGATGCTGACTGTGCCCGATGTCGGATCGTAGAAGCGCTGAATTAGCTGGAAAAGCGTCGTTTTGCCTGCGCCCGATGGGCCGACGACGGCCACCGTTTCGCCGGGTTCGATGTGCAGGGTAAAGCCACCTAGGGCACTGACATCCTGCCGCGTGGGATATTTGAAAACCACATTGTCGAACGAAACACGGCCCTGCGCGGGTTCGGGCAGAGGGACAGGATTGGCAGGCGCCGCAATGCCAGGTTGTTCCTGAAGCAATTCGCCCAGACGTGCAGCGGCACCGGCACCGCGCAGGAGATCGCCGTAGACTTCGGTCAGTGACCCGAACGCGCCAGCAACAAGGCCGCTGGTGATGACGAAAGCAGCGATCGCGCCGCCCGTCATCCGGCCGGCCTGAACATCGACCGCGCCTTCCCACAGGATCAGGACGACTGCGCCGAACAGCAGGAGGATGACGGCCGCCGTCATGAGCGAGCGCAATTTGATCCGGCGTTGTGCCGTGTCGAAGGTTGCTTCAGCCGCATCGCGGATACGTCCGGCTTCGCGTGTTTCCTGTCCGAAAGCCTGTACGACTTTCATCGCGCCGAGTATTTCGCTTGCGGTCGTGCCGACGTCCGCGATTCGGTCCTGCGATTTGCGCGACAGCGTGCGCAGCTTGTTACCGATGAAGACGATCGGCAAAATGACGATCGGAATGCCAACAACGAGCATCCCCGCCAGTTTGGGCGACAAATAAAACATGTAGATCAGGCCCGCGACGCCTGTAAGGAAATTGCGCAGGGCAACCGAAAGCGTCGTGCCGACAATCTGTTCGATGATCGATGTATCCGCCGTTAGCCGCGACGAGATTTCGGACGGGCGGTTTTCTTCGAAATAGCTTGGCGACAGCCGGAGCAGGTTCTCCTGAACCGCGATGCGGAAATCGGCAACGACCCGCTCGCCCAACCACGACACGAAATAGAAGCGTAATGCCGTGGCCAGCGATAGCACGGTGACCACGCCCAGCAGCAGGCGGAAACCAGCGCCGATATCGCCGCCGCTTTTCGTAAAGCCCTGATCGATGACGATGTTGAAGCCCATCGGGATCGAAATCGTCGTGGCCGATGCCAGCGCCAGCGCAATCAGCGCACATACAATCCGACCGGGATAATGCGCCGCGAACTGGAA
Organism: Sphingomonas sp.; assembly: GCA_043737475.1. Taxonomy (GTDB): domain Bacteria; phylum Pseudomonadota; class Alphaproteobacteria; order Sphingomonadales; family Sphingomonadaceae; genus Sphingomonas_O. Next base: position 23,206 of record JAYTAP010000090.1, on the reverse strand, counting down.
CACGAGGCGGAGATTGCCGATTTTGCGATTGCCGTTGGGCTTGGAAGGATTGGTGGCCACGGCGCGCGCCTAGCAGCGTTGCGTCGCAGCGGCAAATGATGCGTTGCAACATAAGACGGTTTGGTCGTAACCTAGACGGTGAAACCTGAAGGGGCGCGTCGCCTTGCTTTACAATATTTATGAAATGCAGCGCAGCTGGCTGGCAGGCGCAAGCGCAATCGCCAACATGAGCGCCGAAATCCTGCAATCGCCCGGCCATCCGATGAGTTACTTTGGCGGCGGACCCGTCATGGCGTCGGCGCTCGAAGTGTTTGCCCATGCTGCGGCACCACGTGGAAAACCGGCCTTCGGCTTTACATCGACAGTCGTCGACGGCGTTGATGTTGCCGTGCATGAAGACATCGTTCTGCAAATGCCGTTCGGGCAATTGAAGCGGTTTGTGAAATACGGTGTCGAAGGCGCGCCGAAATTGCTGATCGTGGCACCGATGTCGGGCCATTTTGCGACGCTGCTCCGCGGCACGGTCGAACGCATGCTGCCGGGCCATGATGTTTACATCACCGATTGGCGCGATGCGCGCGACGTGCCGCTGAGCGCGGGACGGTTCGATCTCGATGATTATATCGATTATCTGGTGGCATTCATGGAGAAGATCGGCCCCGGGGCACATATGCTTGCGGTCTGCCAGCCCTCCGTTCCGTGTTATGCGATGGCGGCTTTGATGTCGTCGCAGCAGAACGCCTGTCGTCCCAAAACGCTAACGATGATGGGCGGCCCTATCGACACGCGCGAAATGCCGACCAGTGTAAACGAGGTTGCTACCGAACGCCCGCATGCCTGGTTCGTCCAGAACGCCATTCAGACCGTGCCGATGATGTATGCCGGAGCTGGACGGAAAGTTTATCCGGGTTTCCTGCAGCTCACCGGTTTTCTTGCAATGAACCTTGGCAGTCACATGCAGAGCCATTTCGCGATGTTCAAGGATCTGGTTGCGGGCGACGACGACGCGGCGGATTCCACCAAGGGCTTTTACGAGGAATATCGCAGCGTCTGCGACATGACAGCCGAATTCTATCTGCAGACCATCGGCACCGTCTTTCAGGATCACGCCCTTCCCAAAGGCGAAATGATGCACCGCGGCGTGCGGATCGATCCCGCCGCGATTACCGACATCGCCATTCTCGCCATCGAAGGCGAGCGCGACGATATTTCGGGCATCGGCCAGACAAAGGCAGCGCTGAAGATTTCGACCGGGCTACCCGACGCGAAGAAACAATATTTCCTCGCGCCAGGCGCGGGTCATTACGGCATATTCAACGGCAGCAAATGGCGCGACACTATTGCGCCGGTGGTTAAGGCGTGGATTGCGAAACACGATTAGACTCGGTTTAAACGACGAACTTGCGCTCTTCAGCGGCAATTGCGGCTTCGACCATCGTCTGCCAGATTGCCGCATCACCCGCTGCGGCCATGACAGGATCGGGCTCGCGTAACGTTTTCAGGATTGCAACTGCGTCGGTAACATGATTGTGCCAGCTTTCATCAACAACAGCCCCCGCCGATGCGTCGTAACCCGCGGCATTCACACTTGCAGCGATGCCGGCGAGCACGCGGGCAATGCGTTCGATGGCAGTGAGGTTGGCCGCCATGTCAAAGCTGAACCTTGGCGACTTTGTCTTTGTAATCCTCTTTCGGATCGATGCCGATCAGCATTTTGATCCCCGCAACGATGCTCGATGCGTCGATCCAGATTTGCGCTTCGTTCGCGTCAAGCCGGATCAGGCAGATTTTCGGGTCGTCCTTGCTTTCGTACCACGCGGTAACGAACGGATTCCACAAGCGATCGATCGTCGCGCGGTCCTGCGACGTCGATAGGTTGCCGTGAACGGTTGCCCAGACGTCATGCCCCTTCGAGACGAAATGTGCCATCGCGCGCGATCCCGTTCCGATTTGCTGATAAAGCGCACTGTCGGTCGATGTGAAAAACCAGATCGGGCCGCCATCGTCGGTTTCGGTCTGCGCTGTCATCGGACGCGCATGGCCGTCATCACCCTCGGCAAGGCCAAGGAACATCGTCCGGTCGGACTTCAGCGCTTTCCAGAATTTCGCTTTGATTTCGGCTTCATCGGCCATCGGGGTGTCTCCGGTTGTGATTGAAACACTAACCAGAACCCAATGAGCCGGTTCCCTTACAGCACTTCGAATAGCCCCGCCGCACCCATGCCGCCACCGACGCACATGGTGACGACGACATATTTTACGCCGCGGCGTTTGCCTTCGATCAGGGCATGACCCGTCATCCGCGCGCCGCTCATCCCGTATGGGTGGCCCACCGAGATCGCGCCGCCGTTGACGTTCAGACACTCCATCGGAATGCCCAGCGTATCCGCGCAATAAAGCACTTGCACGGCAAACGCTTCGTTGAGTTCCCACAGGCCGATGTCGCCCATCTTCAGGCTGAAGCGCTCGAGCAATTTGGGGATCGCAAAAACGGGGCCGATGCCCATTTCGTCGGGTTCGGTGCCGGCGACGGCCATGCCGACGTAGCGGCCGAGCGGGGTCAGTCCTTTTTTCGCGGCGACCGAGGCTTCCATGATGACCGATGCCGATGCGCCGTCGCTAAGCTGCGACGCATTGCCCGCGGTGATCACTTTGTCGGGACCGAGGACAGGGCCGAGCCCCTTCAGGCCGTCGAGCGTGGTGTCGGCGCGATTGCCTTCGTCCTTGCTCAGCGTGACTTCCTTGTGCGTGACTTCCTTGGTTTCCTTGTTGGTCACGGCCATCGTCGCGGTGACAGGCACAATCTCGTCATCGAATTTGCCTGCGGCTTGCGCTGCCGCCGTGCGCTGTTGCGATTGCAGGGCATATTCGTCCTGACGGTCGCGGCTGATGCCGTAACGCGAGGCGACCATTTCGGCCGTCTGGAGCATCGGCATGTAGATGTCGGGCGTCATGGCCAGCAATTCGGGATCCGCGCCGACACGCATCTGCGGCGTCTGCACCATGCTGATCGACTCCACGCCGCCGCCGATGCAAACGTCCATGTTGTCGACGATGATCTGCTTCGCCGCAGTTGCAATCGCCATCAGGCCCGACGCACACTGGCGATCAAGCGACATACCGCTGACGCTGACGGGCAATCCGGCGCGCAGCAGCGCATTGCGCGCGATGTTGCCGCCCTGCACGCCCTGTTGCAACGCAGCACCAAACACGACGTCCTGCACTTCGGCACCGTCGATCCCGGCGCGTTCGACGGCGGCCTTGATTGCGTGGCTCGCCAGCGTTGGCGACGGCAGATTGTTGAACGCGCCGCGATAAGCGCGGCCAATCGGAGTGCGGGCAGTGGATACGATAACGGCATCGCGCATGGTCAATTCCTTAGATGAAAAACTGGGAAATCCACTCGGTGATGAGCGCAGGCTTTTCTTCGCCTTCGATCTCGAGCGTGTATTCGGTGGTCTGCTGATATTGTCGGGGGCGTTTTTCGGCAATATCGAGCAGTTTGAAATGGCCGCGCACGCGCTTGCCGCTGCGCACGGGGCTTAGAAAGCGGGTTTTGTTGCCGCCATAGTTCACGCCCATTTTGATGCCTTCCATACGTGGCATATCGGTTTTCTGCGTGAGGACGGGCATCAGCGAGAGCGTAAGAAACCCATGCGCGATCGTCCCGCCAAAAGGCGTGAGCTTGGCTTTTTCCGCATCGATATGAATGAACTGGTGATCGCCCGTCGCATCGGCGAATTTGTCGATCATGGCCTGATCGACCGTCAGCCATTCGGACGTGCCGATGACCGTGCTTGTCAGCGCTTTCAATTCATCGAAGGTGACGACAGGCATAGTGCATTCCCTGCGCAATAATATTACAAACGGCCGAGTCCCGTGCGGCGTGCTTTACGTCCACGTAAACAGCCGAGTCAAAAGCCATGTATGCCGCAACGTCAGAATTCGCCAGACTGCACCGTGCGCCTGAACCCGAGGTGCTGAAAGCGCTGCTTGAACGCGCGGCGGTCAGTATCGTTGACCGGGATCGCATCGTCGCACGTGCAACGCGTCTGCTGGCAGATCTGAGGGCAGCGCAGTCGAGCGGTTGGGTCAATCAGTTCCTTCAGGAATATCAGCTGAACACATCCGAAGGGGTGGCGCTGCTGTCACTGGCCGAAGCGTTCCTGCGCGTGCCCGATCCCGAGACTGCGGATGCGCTGATCGCCGACAAGCTGGGCGATGCCGACTGGAAAGCGCATGCGGGCAAATCGGCATCGGGGTTGGTCAATGTCGGCACCTGGGGGCTGGTGATCGGTCGCGCGCTCGTGTCCGAAAAAGAAGACGCAGGCGTTCTGCGCCGGTTGATATCACGCGCCGGTGAGCCGTTCGTGCGGCAGGCGGTCGGTCAGGCCATGAAGATGATGGGCGAAATCTTCGTCATGGGCCGCACGATCGACGAAGCGACCCGGCGCATGACGAAGCCCGAAAACAAGGGCTTTACGGCTAGTTTCGACATGCTGGGCGAGGCTGCGCGGACCTATCCCGACGGGCAGCGGTATCTGAGATCCTATGCCGATGCGATTGCGGCAGTGGGCAAGCACCCGGGGGCGGGGCATTCGATTTCGGTCAAGCTGTCAGCGCTGCACCCGCGATATGAAGTGGCGCATTGGGATAAGTGCGTGCCAGCGTTGATCGAGATGGTCGAGGGGCTGGCCGTGCAGGCGGCTGCTGCGGGGATTGCACTGACAATCGATGCCGAAGAGTCCGAGCGGCTGGAAATGAGCCTGTCGATCATCGAGGCAGTTGCGGGGCTGCCGGCTCTGAAGGGCTGGGACGGGCTCGGCATGGCCGTGCAAGCTTATGGCAAACGCGCGCGGCCGGTGATCGCGTGGGCCGACGATCTGGGCGCGCGAACGGGGCGGCGAATTGCCGCGCGGCTTGTGAAAGGCGCCTATTGGGACAGCGAGATCAAGCGCACGCAGGAAGTGGGGCTGTCGGATTATCCGCTGTTCACGCGCAAGGCGGCGACCGATGTCAGCTACATGGCCGTGTCGCGCGATATGCTGGCTGCGAAGAATATCTATCCCGCGTTTGCGACGCACAATGCGCTGACTGTTGCGACGATCCTCGAATGGGCGGGCGCGTCACGCGACTTCGAATTTCAGCGGCTGCACGGGATGGGTGAAGGGCTTTACGAACGGCTGGTGCGCGAGGAGGGTTATCGCTGCCGGATTTATGCCCCCGTCGGCGGGCACCGCGATCTGCTCGCGTATCTGGTGCGTCGGTTGCTCGAAAACGGAGCCAATTCCAGTTTCGTGCATCAACTGGCAGACGAGAATTTGAGCGATGCCGAGTTGCTCGCCGATCCGGTAGCGAAGATTGCGGCGGTGGGCGGGGCACGGCATCCGAGCATTCCGTTGCCTGTCGACTTGTTTGGCGCACGCCGAAATTCGTCTGGCATCGATCTGCAAGATCGGGCGATTTTGGGGGAGACGGTTACCGCGCTCCGTCGTCCCAGCGAAGGCTGGGATCCCTCGCGGGTTGAGGGCATTGCGTCGTCATGGGATCGCAGCTTGCGCTGGGATGACGCTTTGGGGAGGGCTGATGACGGCTTTTCCTCTTGGTCAAGGTGGCCATTGGAAAACCGCTGTGCGGCGCTCGAAAGGCTGGCTGACCTGCTCGAAGCGAACTGCAACGAGTTAATGGCGCTGCTTGTCGATGAAGCGCGGAAAACGATACCCGATGCCCTTGGTGAAGTACGTGAAGCGGTCGATTTCTGTCGCTATTATGCAGCACAGGCGCGCGTCGGACTGCAGCCAATCGAGCTGCCCGGGCCAACGGGCGAGCGCAATGTGCTGCGCATGGAAGGGCGCGGGGTGTGGGCGTGCATTGCGCCTTGGAACTTCCCGCTGGCGATTTTCCTCGGGCAGGTCGCGGCGGCTCTGGTGACGGGCAATACGGTGGTCGCCAAGCCTGCACCCCAAACGCCACGCATTGCCGCGCGGGCGATACAACTGGCGCATGAAGCGGGTGTACCGAAGGACGCGCTGGTGCTGCTGCTCGGTGGACCCGAAGCCGGAGCCGACCTTGTCGCCGATGCGCGGATCGCCGGCGTTGCCTTTACCGGATCGACTGCGACAGCAAAGCGCATTGCGCGGTCGCTGCTCGACGACGATGCGCGGCCGATCGTGCCGTTGATTGCGGAGACCGGCGGTATCAATGCGATGATCGTCGATTCGACGGCACTGACCGAGCAAGTCGTGGCCGACGTCGTCACCAGCGCTTTCCGCTCGGCGGGGCAGCGTTGTTCGGCGCTGCGGCTGTTGCTGTTGCAGGAAGATGTGGCGGATCGGACGCTCGAAATGCTCGCGGGGGCGATGGATACGCTGGTGATCGGTGATCCGGCAGACCCGGCAACCGATGTCGGACCGGTGATCGACGCAGCGGCTTATGCGCGGCTGATGGATTATCGCGCGAGCAAAGAGGCCGACTGGGTGCACACAGTGAGCGCAGAGGGTAGTCTGCTCGTTCCTCCGACCATCATCCGCCTAAATTCCATCGATGACATCGCGCAGGAATGGTTCGGCCCGATCCTCCATGTCGCAATATGGAAAGCGGGCGATCTCGAAGCCACTGTCGCCAAGATCAATGCCAAAGGCTTCGGCCTGACGATGGGCCTCCACAGCCGGATCGCGCACAATGCCGAAACAGTGGAAGCGCTGGCGAAGGTCGGCAATCTTTACGTCAACCGGAGCATGATCGGGGCCATCGTCGGATCGCAGCCGTTCGGTGGCGAGGGGCTGTCGGGGACAGGTCCCAAGGCAGGCGGGCCGCACTATCTGTCGCGCTTCTGCGTCGAGCGCGTCACATCGACCGATACGACGTCGGCAGGCGGGAATGCAACGCTGCTCAGCCTCGACGACGTCGGCTCATGACGCACCGTCGGGCGTAAGCAGGCGCCCGTCGGGCGATGCCGTAAAGGCAATCTGCGTCGGGTTGGCGAGACGAATACTCTCGCTCTCGAAGCGACGCAGGATGGCAATGCTGATCTTGTGGCGCGTGTTGAACACGGTGTCGTAATCTTCGGAATGCACATCATATTGCAATTCGAAATCCAGTGCGGACGGGCTGAACGTCAGTAGCGCACAACGGACAAGCGTCGCCGGTGGACACGAGGCAACCACCTCACCGAGCATCGCCGGGATGCGATCGAGCACGTCGACCGGCGTGCACTGGACAAGCCCGAAATTCATGATGATCCGTCGCCGGTTCAATCGTGCAAGATTGTGGATTTCCTTTTCGAGCAATTGCTTGTTGGCGACAATGATCTGTTCGCCGGTGATTGCCCGGATGCGCGTCGATTTCAGGCCGATATCCTCGACTTCGCCCGACGTCGCGTCGTAACGGATCGTATCACCTTTGCGGAATGGCCGGTCGAACAGGATGGCGAGTGCGGCAAACAGATCGGCGAAAATGCCCTGTGCGGCCAGACCGATGGCAATGCCGCCGACGCCGAGGCCCGCGATCAGGCCGGTGACGTTGACGCCGAGATTGCTGAGGATCAGGATCAACGCGACGGCGAATAACACAACGGTCACGAGCAGGCGGATGATGCCGAGTGCGCTTGTCAAAGCGATATGCCCGTCGGCACTTTGTGCGCGATATTCGACGATACCGAGAATCAGTTCGCGCAGGAACACTGCGCCCTGCAGCGTGACCGCAATGACGAAAAGGAAGTAGACCGTTCGCGCCAGATCGCCCGGCGCATGCGAATAAGTGGCTACCACTTGCAGCGCGACGCCGACAATAAACCAGAGCCGGATTTTGGATAGGGCACCGCCGATGATCCGCGGCCAGTAATTTTGCTCGGCGTAACGTCGGGTCGTGCGCCGCCCGAGCCATTTCGCCCCGAGCAGCACCATGGCGACAATGGCGGCCAGAATGAACGCGACAACGATTTGCGCCGAATTTACGGTGATCCAGTCTGCGCTTTCAGCCCATAATGTGGCGATGCGCGCATTTAAGTCAGGGGGCGGTCCGAACATGCTGCTCCCTTCGCCACATCGGGTGCAGTAACGTCAAGCGGTTGCAGGTGTTTTCAGCTTGCGACCGAACGGCTCAACCGCGTCTTCGCGCGCTTTGCGGGCTGCGTAAGTGTCGAGCCCGACCTGCAAGCCGACAAGCATGTAAACGAAGGGCTGGAATGCGATGCCGACGAACAGCGACCCGACAAGATAGATCAGATGCGCTTGCTGAAGCGCGTTGGCCATGCTGCTGATCCATTCGCGGCCTTCCTGTTTCTTGTATCGCGCACGGAGGACTTCCATGCGGATGATCCCGCCGCCGTGAATGAGCAGCCAGAGGATGAGGCCGGGCCAGCCCTGTTCGCCGAGCATTTCGAAATAGGAACTGTGATAAGCACGCGCCTGATCATATTCGACCGATGTGGAAACATCGGCCTGTGCGCCGCCGCCGTCGACATTTTGCGTCACGACACGGATCTTGTTGCCGCGATAAGCATCGAAACCGCCGCCGAACGGATGGTCCTGCACATAATCCCATGTCCAGCCCCAGACCGCGAGGCGCGTGCCCGCCGACGTGTCAGCTTTATATTCCGTGATCGTGTCCATGCGCTCGGTGAAGCTTGCTGGCAGCAGCGGAATCGTGACAATCGCGGCGGCTGCGACCAGCGTCACATATAGTACGCGGCGCTTGGTCGAACGCAGCGTCAGGATGCCGAGGGCGGCAATGCAGAGCAGCCCCGTGCGCGCCTGCGTCCCGATCGGGATCAGCAGGCAGGCAAAGATCAAAGCACCGGCAAAAGTCTTGACGCGCCAGTCCGCCGGAAAGATCGTCCCGTGCTTCACCATCCAGAGGATCAGCGGGATGATGGCGACCGCGACGCAGGAGATGATGCTGCCTTCGTAAAGCCCGCTGTTGTTGGTCACCATAAGGTTGAGCGCGCCATAGCCGCCGCCAGAAATTAGTGTCTTGATGCCGCCGACGATGATGATCGATGCCGCTGACAGGATCATGAACAGCGCAAGCGCTTCGATCCGCAATTTCGTGCGCAGCGTCAGCGGAAGGAATATCGCGAAAGCCAATGCTTTCCATACCCAGTCCCATTTGCGCAGTGCATCGATCGGGAAATCAGCCTGCAGTGTCGTGACCCCGCAATAAACGAGCAGGACGAACATCAGGACCTGGCGCGGCGCGACCCGGCTGTCTTTCTTGTCGTCGAAAAGCACCCATCCCATGACAGCAAACACGACCATGATTAGCGAGACCGGCACCGTATTCAGCATCAGGTACGTCAGCCGTTGCGGCGAGACGAGATCGACATAGACATAGCCAAGCACCAGCAGGAAAGGGCGGCGAAAACCCATGCCGACCAGGCCGGCGAGGAACGCGATAAAGGCAAGATCGCGCATTTATTTGCGGCCCCAGCCGGCCGCTTCGTCCGATCCTTCATCGTCGAGATCGCGTCGCGACATCATTCGCCAGCATGCAAGCAACATGAGAAAATGCGTCAGCCCGAGCGAAAAATTGTCGATCATGCTGGCGGCGTTAGAATAATGCGGTTGACGTCGCCTTAAGTTTCGACGTGGCATGCGCAGAACATCATGCGCATTCTCCACATTCTCGATCACAGCTTGCCGTTGCACAGCGGATACACGTTTCGCACAAGGGCGATCATGCGTGCGCAGCAGGCAATGGGGTGGACTGTTGCAGGTGTCACGGGCATCCGCCAGATCGGTGGCGATGGTGATGCTGTTGAAACCGTTGATGGCTTGAAGTTTTTTCGTACCCAGCCGGTTTCGGAATCTATCCCGATCCTGTCGGAAATCAACGAAGTTCGCGCGCTCGCCCGGACGGTCGATTCGGTTGTCGCGGCGTTTTGTCCGGATGTCCTGCACGCGCATTCGCCAGTGCTCGGCGCGCTTGCGGCTTTGCGCGTCGGGCGGCGGCACAAACTGCCCGTCATGTATGAAATCCGCGCGTTCTGGGAAGATGCAGCGGTCGGCAACGGCACGGGCACCGACACGTCGCTCAAATTTCGCGCGACCAGAGCAATCGAGACATGGGCCGTCCGACGCGCCGATGCCGTTGCTGTCATTTGCGAAGGGCTGCGCACCGACCTCATTTCGCGCGGAATCGACGCGGGGAAAATCCTGGTGTCGCCCAACGGCGTCGACATGGCGATGTTCGGCAATCCGCCGTCGCGCGATGATTTGTTGGCAGCTGAGTTTGGCCTGACCGGTGGCGATGTCATCGGATTTATCGGCAGCTTCTATGATTATGAAGGTATCGACGATCTGATTGCGGCAATGCCTGCCATCGTCGCGACGCGGCCCGATGCGCAATTGCTGCTCGTCGGCGGTGGGCCAAGCGAAATCGCGCTGCGTGCGCAGGCGGCCGCATCATCGACTGCGTCGCATATCCATTTCGCTGGACGCGTGCCGCACAGCGATGTCGCGCGATATTACAGTGTCGTCGATGTGCTTGCCTATCCGCGCAAGAAGATGCGGCTGACCGACTTGGTCACGCCCTTGAAGCCACTTGAAGCAATGGCACAGGGCAAGCTCGTTGCGGCTTCCGATGTCGGCGGGCACCGCGAACTGATCGAGGATGGCGTAACCGGCACATTGTTTGCCGCCGACGATCCTGCTGCGATTGCCGCAGCACTCATTGGCTTGCTCGCGGACCGCTCGGCATGGGACCGTCGTCGCCAATGCGCGCGCGAATTTGTCGCGCGTGATCGTAACTGGTCGTCAAACATTTCACGTTACGAGCCCGTTTACCGTAAGTTGATGGCCGGACGTTCCGGCAATCTGCGGTAAAGGACAAGAGTTATGGTTACACTGGCCCGCCGCGTTCACCGCATTCCGTTTGCGCCTGTCGTCGCGCTAATGTTCGGCATTGTCTGCGCGATTTTAGTCGCTGCGGTGCCCCAGTGGATGTTCGAAGCCGGTGTTGTGGCGAGCGGACTGCCGACTGTGCTTGCAGCCGCGTCGCCACCGTTGGGTGTCGTCGCGCGGCTTCTTGCGATTGCATTGGCGTTCGGTGCCGGGACAGTAGCGGTGTGGGCACTGGTCGCGCCGCTCTCCGCCTATTTTGAGGCAAAGGCGCGCGCGCGGACGCCATGGCGCGATGCTGGTTATGATGCCCAAACGGCTTTCATGCTGTCCGATCCACTGCCCCCCCGTCGCCCGATTTTTGCGCCCGACGAATTGGGCGCGCCGCTGATGTCGGACGCTGCGATTGCGCCGACGCCTGTCCTGGAACCCGCACCCGCACTGGCTGCACCGCTGGCGGCTGGCGAATTGCGAACGGTGATCGTCGCGCCAACCGAATCCGGTGACTCGATAACCGATTTGATCCGTCGTCTCGAAAACGGCCTTACCCGCCGCGCATCGAACGACCGCGATCCCGACGGGGCGGGCAATGCTGCCCGAGAGTCATTGCGTGACGCGATGATGCTCGACAACCTTGAGCAACCGCCAACCACTGCACCTGACAACGGGGTGCTCGACCAGGCATTGGGGTCGCTCAGGCGTCTGGCGACACGCTAGATTTCCGCCAGATAGATTCCATTGCTGTAATTGCTTCCGCCGACAGGCGAGCGTGCGTCGATTGGGCGTCGCGCGGGTGGCTGTGCGGCTCGACCAGCGCATGCTCGTGCAACCAGCGAAGATGGCGCAATGCCGTCGTCTTGGGCACATTCGCGTAGATGCACACGCTCTTGACCGTGATTTTGCGATGCTCGCTATCAGCGATGAAGAGATCGAGCAGCACGTCCCATGTCGGCTCGACAAGAAGGCTACCGGGAAAAGATCGTGCCCACGATCGACGCTCACGGTAACGTGCGTCCGCCGTTTCAAGCATCAATTCGAGCGGAACATCCCGCACCGCCACGCCCGCTTTCAGCCATTGGCGGTTCGACGTGCCAGACTTTTACCGCGTGATCCCCGGTTTGCCGAACAGTCGAGCGGCCCCAGAACATCTCACGCGCCTCGGACATCCTTCCGATGTTTGCGGAAAGCGACACTCATTTCTGCATAGTGATCGGTCTGATTAGCGTTTGGCGCATACTCAATGGGGGCCGATCTTGCGACCGACCCCCACTGCGCTGGGCTCCTATCATTTCTTTCCTGGCATTGCTGCCGAATGAATTGGCAGAAGACCCTAGCGTTGCTGCGAGCCTTTGCTTCGTCGGTCTCCGTTTCCGGTTTCCGGCTCGGCTGCGGCACCGCACGGTTGCTTTGTGTATCAAGGTTTGCGCGACGGGTCTGCTTTCGCTTTACCGTTCCGCTGAAGCCTCACATCGCTACAACCCGAACCGATTTCTCCGTCATTTCATCCCGCTTGCGCGTTCAGCATGGCTTCGTTATCGGCCCTTGCATCCCCGGTTTGCCTCTGCGTTTCCGCGTCTTCGCCCCAGTGACTATGATGCGAAGCTCTCATGCATTCCTGAGTCGCGCCAGCACAAAATTGCCTGATTTGCCTGTGGATAACGAGGATATCGGGGACTGATTCAAGTCCAGTCGACGATTGCCCAGCCTTTCGCCCGTGCAAGCTTGCGCAATGGACCATGCGCGTTGACGGCAATTGCCTCGTCAGCCCAGTCCATCGCCGGCGAATCGGATACATGGTCGCTGTAAAAACGAATATGCGCGTCTTCGCGTGCAATGCCGGCATCATGCATCCACGCCGTGATCATGCGAAGTTTGGCAGGACCATAACAGTTTTCGCCGTCGATTTTCGCCATGACACGGGTGTCGAGCCCCGCGAGCGTGTTCGTCGCAACTGTCGCATCGAAGCCAAGTTTGCGCGCGATCGCTTCGGCATAAAGGCGGTAGGATGCCGTTGCCATGATAAGTTGATAGCCCTCGGCATGGTCCGCCGCGATCCGCGCTTTGGCGTCGCTCAGGACATTGCCGTGCAACGTCTTGTCGGCAAAGCTCTCGGCAATGGGGCCAAGCTCCTCGGGATGGATCGACGGGCCGACCAGCAAACTCTGGTTCCAGACTTTAAGCCGCGCGCGGTCGATCATCCGCAGGGCATATAATGCGCTCGTCAGCCCGACCAGCGGGAGGAAAAGCAGTCGCCACGGATGTCGCCGTCGGGCAGCATGGAGCAGGAAGTATGTAAACGTGGGTAACCGCGTAATCGTACGGTCCATATCGTAAATGGCGAGGCGGATCATCAGCTCGTCTTAACGCCTCATCATCTTGCCGTCGCCGCTTTCTTGCCCCATGTCGGGGGCATGGGTGAACGCGCGGATTTCGGACAGCAGGATCGCGACGGTCGGCTGACGCTGGCCTTTGCCGGCGACTTGCGGCTGCCCGATCTGGACGACCTGCCGAAGCGACTTTCGCTGGTCGAGCAGGTCGATACGATCGATCTGTCGAACGTTGGCCGCATCGATACCGTCGGCGCGTGGATCATCCACCGGTTGCGGGTCGATAAAAATGCAACGCTGACCGGCGCGACAGGGGACGTGGCTACACTGCTCGAAAAGGTCGCGAGTTCGGACAAGACCGTGCGGATGCGTCCCGACCGGATCACCCCGTTTTTTCGCGTGCTCGGTGAAATCGGCGCAGCGACAGCGATTGCGGGTCAGAACCTGAAAGGGCTGCTCGGCTTTTTCGGCGCGGTCATGATCGGCCTTGTTAATGTCATCCGTCATCCGTCACGCTTTCGCCCGAACGCCGTTATCCAGCAGTTCGAAGTTGTCGGCGTATCGGCGCTGGGCATTGTCGGCCTGATGAGCTTTCTGATCGGTATCGTGATCGCGCAGCAGGGAGCAGTGCAGCTGCGGCAATTCGGCGCGGAGGTGTTCACCATCAATTTGATCGGTCGGATCACGACGCGCGAACTGGGCGTTCTGATGACAGCGATCATGGTCGCGGGGCGGTCGGGCTCTGCGTTTGCGGCACAGATCGGCACGATGAAACTGACCGAAGAAATCGACGCGATGCGCACGATCGGCGTGTCGCCCGTCGAAGCGCTTGTCGTCCCGCGGATAATGGCCAGCGTGCTGATGATGCCGCTGCTCGGCTTTTACGCGACGATCATTTCGATCATCGGCGGCGGAATATTTTGCTGGGTCAGCCTTGGCATCCCGCCCGTGACGTTCATTCAGCGGATCCGCGAAGTCGTGCCGATGACGGACATGTACGTCGGGCTGATAAAGGCACCTGTCTTTGGCGCCATTATCGGTTTGTCGGGCTGTTTTCAGGGGATGCAAGTCGAAGCAAATGCGGAACAAGTCGGGCTGCGGACGACTTCTGCGGTCGTGCAGGCCATTTTCCTTGTCATTGTTCTCGACGCATTTTTCGCGGTGTTCTTCACGGCAATCGGTTGGTCATGAGCCCCAAACCTGAACCAGCCGCCGAAATCGCCATATCGGTGCGTGGCCTCGTCAATAAGTTTGATGAGGCTGTCATTCACGAGGGGCTGGATCTTGATGTCCGTCGTGGCGAAATCCTTGGCGTCGTCGGCGGGTCGGGGACGGGCAAATCGGTATTGATGCGCTCGATAATCGGGCTGCAGACGCCTGACGCGGGCGAAGTCCATGTTTTCGGCGAATCCATGATCGACCGCGACGAAGACGAAGCGCTCGATATCCGCAAGCGCTGGGGCATCCTGTTTCAGGGCGGGGCGCTGTTCTCGACACTGACGGTGGCCGAGAATGTCCAGGTCCCGCTGCGTCAGTTTTACCCCAATCTCGACCAGAAGCTGCTCGACGGGATTGCCGCCTACAAGGTTGTGATGTCGGGGCTCGACCCCAGCGCCGGTCCGAAATTTCCCTCCGAATTGTCGGGCGGGATGAAGAAACGTGCGGGGCTTGCGCGGGCACTGGCGCTTGATCCCGAATTGCTTTTTCTCGATGAACCTACGGCAGGGCTCGACCCGATCGGTGCGGCAGCATTTGACGAATTGACGCTCGGGCTCCAGAAAACATTGGGACTGACGGTTTTTTTGATCACGCATGACCTCGATACGCTCTATGCGATCTGTGACCGGGTCGCTGTCCTTGCTGACAAGAAAGTGATTGCCGTGGGTACGATCAACGAATTGCTGAAAACCGAGCATCCGTGGATCCAGGAATATTTCAACGGTCCGCGTGGTCGCGCTGCCACTGCTGCTGTGGCCGCGCTTGAGAAAGAAACTGTCTGATGGAAACCCGGTCGAACCATATTCTTGTCGGCAGCGTGGTTCTCGCATTGATCGCGGCGCTGGCGGCATTTCTGGTCTGGCTATCGGGTCTGTCGGGCGGCGATGCCAAGGAATATGATATCTTCTTCAAGCAATCGGTCGAAGGCCTTGCGAAGGGATCGACCGTCAGTTTCTCGGGCGTGCCATCGGGGCAGATCGTCGAAATCGAATTGTGGCAGCAAAATCCCGAATTCAAACGCGTCCGTGTATCGCTGAAAAAAGAAACGCCGATACTACAGGGCACGACAGCAACGATATTGGGAAGCTTTACCGGGCCATCGACAGTCGTGCTCGATGGTGCAGTCAAAGGGACGCCGGCAATTACCGATCTCGGGCCGGCGGGTCGTCCGGTCATCCCGACAAAGCGCGGCGGCCTCGGCGCCTTGCTGAGTTCGGCGCCGCAATTGCTCGAACGGATATCGACCCTGACCGAACGGGTGACCGAGCTGATTTCGGACAAGAACCAGAATTCGATTGCGGGTATCCTCGATAACACCAACCGGCTGACTGACGCGCTGGCCGATCGCGGCCCCGACATCGCCAAAACACTGGTCGACACCCGCATTGCCATTCGCCAGGCGGGGGATGCGATCGAAAAGATCGGCAATCTTGCCGAAAATGTCGATGGTCAGGCAGGGCCACTCGTTGCCGACCTGCGCGTAACTGTCGCATCAGCAAAGCGTAGCATGGATACGCTCGACGCAACGCTGAAAGATGCGCAGCCCGGCGTGCAGGCGTTTTCGAAGAACACCATCCCCGAAGTCGGCCAGCTGGTGCGCGACCTGCGCGTGATGTCCGAAAGCCTGTCGGCTGTTGCAACCAAAATCGATCAGGGTGGTGCCACGAGCATTTTGGGATCGCCGAAACTGCCCGATTACCAGCCCCGTGGAGGCAAGAAATGAGAATGCGTTTTGTAGCTGTTCTGCTGTTGCCGCTGGCTGGTTGCGTGAGCTTCGGTGCGAAACCACCGAAGCAACTGATGAATTTGAGCGCGACTGCCAAGGTGCCGGTCGGCGTGACGCGGACCGCGGCTTCGGGACAGACGTTTACCATCCTGTCACCCAGCGTTCCCGCCGCTATCGCGGCAACCCGGGTGCCCGTTTACAGCAGCGGCACCGCGATTGCCTATGTCAAGGATGCCGTCTGGATCGACAGTCCTGCGCGGTTATTCCAGCGCCTGCTGAGTGAAACAGTCGCGGCTAAAACCGGCAGGATAGTTCTCGACGTACGCCAATATACGAACGATCCCGGGGTCCGCGTCCAGGGCAGCTTGCTGATGTTCGGCGTCGACGAAGGAACGAGCGAAGCCGTTGTGGCCTATGAGGCTGTGATTGTACGCGGAACGGAGATGGACAGCCGCCGGTTCGAAGCGCGCGTTCCCGTGGGCGTTATCGATGCAACGACAGTCGGGCCTGCTTTGAACACGGCCGCTAACAAGGTAGCGGCTGATGTGGCGGATTGGATCAAATAATCATGGACGAAGCGGTGCGGCAAGCCATTCTGTCGGTTAACGCCATATCGGCATTCAACGAGCACCACGGCTTCGAAATCGCCGAATTGTCGCCCGGGCACGCTACGCTCAGAATGAAAACCGACAAAACCTCGCTTAATCATGCGCAGACGCTTCATGCCGGTGTCGCGGCAGGATTGCTCGACACGGCCGCGGGCTTCGCAGCAGCAACCGTGGCAGGCCAGGTCGTTACGGTCGGACTGAACACAGCCTATATCGCAGCGTCAGTCGGCCCTGTTTTCGAAGCACGTGCTGACGTTATCCGGGCAGGTAGGACGCAGGTGTTCGTCGATGCAAAACTTTTCGCCATTGGTAACGATGACAAGCTCATAGCGACGGCCAACGTCATTCTGACGAAAAAGTAGGAAGCTCAGCCCAGACTCTTAGACACTTGCTCGTAAACATCCTTCGACAACCCAGCAGTCCCCGCAATCCGCGCAAGTTGCTCGCGCATTGCGCTTTGCCGCAGCTCGTCGAACCTCTGCCAGCGCCCGAGCGGCGGAACCATTTTTGCTGCCGTCTGCGGGTTGATCGGATCGAGCGAGATGATCTGGTCGGCAAGCAGCGCATAGCCTGCGCCGTCGGCCTGGTGGAACCAGCGCTGGTTCACGCTGAACGCGCCGACCAGCGAACGGAAGCGGTTGGGATTGTTGAGCGTGAAATCAGGGTGCTTGAGCAAATCTTTCGTTGCTTGAAGCGTATCGGTCCGGGCTGACAGGGCTTGCACCGAGAACCATTTGTCGAGGACAAGCGCGTTATCGCGATACCGGTGATAGTAAATATCAAGTGCCGCTTCGCGCTGATCGGCGTCGCCATTGGCCAGATTGCCGAGTGCTGCCAGCCGGTCGGTCATATTGTCAGCGGCTTCGAACTGGGCGAATGCCATAGCGGCAGCATCAGGAGCCTTTGTCGCGCTAATATAGCCGAGCGCAAGATTGCGGATGCGACGCGCGCCTTTGGCGGCCGGCGAATATTCGAAGGCCATGCCTGAGTATTTTGCGTAAATCGCTAGCCACTGCTCTTCATGTTTTTTTGCGATATCAGCACGAAGCGCATCGCGTGCCACGGCAATTGCGTCGGGATCGACGATCAGCATCTGATCACCGATGAACGCCTCGCTGGGCAGCAGCACAGCTTCGGCAACGAATGCCGGATCAAGCGTGGCGTCGGCCAGCGTGTTTCCGACTGCATCGACGACGGCCTGGTGGTCCGCCGTGCCCGACGAGACGGCCAAGACCAGCGTATCGAGCATCAACTGCTGCATTGCTTCATAACGCGCAAAGGGATCGTCATCATGTCCCGAAAGAAATGCCAGGCTGGCGGCAGTGCGATCGCTTTCGATAATGACGGGTGCGGAGAAATTGCGGTTGATCGATAGAACGGGCGGCGTGTCAAACCCTTCGAAGCGTATTTTGCTGGTGGCATCTTCCAGAATGACCATCCGTTCGGCACGCTTTTCGCCCGTTGCTGGATCGAAAAGCGCAATGTCGAGCGGCAAGGGCATCGGCAGCTTTTCCGGCTGGCCGGGTGTGACGGGCACTGTCTGCGCTAATGATAAAACCGCCGTGGTGCCTTCGTGGCGCAATTCGGCTTTAACTTTCGGTGTGCCGGCCTGCGCATACCACAAGCGGAAGCGGGTCAGGTTCGTGCCGGTCGCGTCCTCCATCGCCTTGACGAAATCTTCGCAGGTGACGGCCTGCCCGTCGTGCCGTTCGAAATACAGGTCAGTGCCTGCGCGGAACTTCTCCGCTCCCAGCATGCTGTGCATCATCCGGATGATTTCGGCGCCCTTGTTGTAGATTGTCGCGGTGTAGAAATTGCCGATTTCCATATAGCTGTCGGGCCGGATCGGATGCGCCAGCGGCCCCGCATCTTCGGGGAACTGCGCTGCGCGCAGCATGCGCACGTCCTCGATGCGCTTGACGGCCGTACTACCCTGATCGGCGCTGAACTGCTGGTCGCGAAAGACCGTGAAGCCTTCCTTCAACGACAGCTGGAACCAGTCGCGGCAGGTGACGCGGTTGCCTGACCAATTGTGGAAATACTCATGCGCAACGACGCCCGTTACGGCGTCGTAATCGGTATCGGTCGCGGTGTCGGGATCGGCGAGAATGTATCGCGAATTGAAGATGTTCAGGCCTTTGTTTTCCATTGCGCCGAAGTTGAAATCATCGACCGCAACGATGTTGAACACGTCGAGATCATATTCGCGGCCGTAAACATCCTCGTCCCACTTCATCGAGGTCCTGAGTGCGTGCATGGCATGCGCTGTCTTAGGCAAATCGGCTTCGCGGACCCAGATGCCAAGATCGACAGTGCGGCCGCTCATCGTGGTAAAGCTGTCGCGATTGGCCTTCAGATCGCCAGCGACAAGCGCGAAGAGATAGCTCGGCTTGAAATGCGGATCGCGCCATTCGGCAAAGTGGCGACCGTCGGGCAAGTTGCCGTTTGCAATATTGTCGCCATTTGCAAGAAGGACGGGGAAGGCCGCTTTGTCCGCGGTCATGCGGACCGTGTAGCGGCTGAGGACATCGGGACGATCGGGAAAGAAGGTGATGCAGCGAAAGCCCTCGGCTTCGCATTGGGTGCAAAGCAAGCCGCCGCTGGCATAGAGACCCATCAGCTTGGTGTTCTGCTCGGGTGCGATCTCGACACCGATTTCGATGGTTGCCGTGGCGCTGCTCAGCGGGATGACGAGGCGATCGCCGTCCATGTGCCAGTCGGTCGTAACTTCCCCATCTACACGCATATCGCGCACGGTCAGGCTATCGCCGTCAAGGACGAGCGGGCGATCGTGATCGCCGTTACGCGACACGTGAAGTATTGATTTCACCATTGTTTCTGAAACACTTAAGTCGAAATCAAGTGCAATATCGGGCACGAGCCAATCGGGCGGGGTATAATCTTCGCGGCGGATAATTTTGGGTTCGGTCATCGCTGCGATTTAGCGACGCGCTATTGCCCCGTCCAGTTACCAGGACGCTTTTCGACGAAGGCTGCCATGCCTTCTTTCTGGTCCGTGGTGCCGAAAAGCCCATGAAACAAGCGGCGTTCGAACAGGACACCTTGCTGCAGCGTGGTTTCGTAAGCGGCGTTCACCATTTCCTTGGTGGCGATTGCAGCCAAAGGTGCCATCGCTGCGATTGCCGAGGCGGTTTTCAGGGCGTCATCCACAAGCTCAGCAGCGGGAACGACGCGCGCGACGAGACCTGATGCTTCGGCCTCGACCGCATTCATAATCCGCCCGGTCAGGCACATTTCCATGGCTTTGGCTTTGCCGATGGCGCGAGTGAGGCGCTGTGATCCGCCCATGCCGGGTGTGACGGCGAGCTTGATCTCGGGCTGGCCGAATTTTGCGCCATCGCCCGCAATAATGAAATCGGCCATCATCGCGAGTTCGCAGCCGCCGCCGAGCGCAAAGCCGTTGACCGCAGCGATCCACGGTTTGCGCGTTGCCGTGACACGTTCCCAGCCCGCAAAGAAGTTGCCGCCGTACATGTCGGCAAAGCCCTGGCTCTGCATTTCCTTGATGTCTGCCCCCGCGGCGAATGCCTTTTCGCTACCGGTCAGGACGAGACAGCGCTGGCCGGGGTCGGCGTCATAGGTTGCCATCACGTCGATCAGATCGGCAAGCACCTGACTGTTCAGGGCATTCAGCGCTTGCGGCCGGTTCAGCGTGACCAGCGTGACGGCATCACGATGTTCAAGGAGGATTGTTTCGTAGATCATAGCGGCGTCCATTCTTCACCGGCGGGGAGGGGCGCAAAGATCGCATCGACCTCGGCAGGGTCGATGTGTGGCTGCCACTGCGGGGCATTGTCCTTGTCGATGATCAGCGCGCGGACGCCTTCGATGAAATCCTTTGTGTGAACCACGCGCGCGCCGATAGCATATTCTTGCCGCATTTCGGCGGCAAAGTCGGGCATTGCGGCGCCTTCGCGGAGTTGCCGAAATGCCACCGCCATCGACAGCGGGGATTTGGTGCGCATTGTCGTGAGTTCTTTGGCGGCCCAGGCACTGCCGTCGGTTTCGAGCGCGGCCATGATCGCGGTCACGCTGTCGGCAGCGAACAGTCGGTCGATGTGTGTCCGGCTTTCCACGACCCGCGCGATCGGTGCTCCGGTGCCGTAGGATTTCAGCGTGGACGCAATGTCGTCGGCATTGGTGGACAGCGCTGTCAGAGCGTCGGGCACGTCGGCAGCGGCAAGATAATGCGTGGCCAGACCGACCGCGAGACATTCGGCACCATCCAGCCGGGCACCGGTGAGCGCCAAGAACATGCCGACGTTTCGGGGCAAACGCGGCAGATACCAGCCGCCGCCGACATCGGGAAACAGGCCAATCCCGGTTTCGGGCATGGCCAGCCGGGTGTTTTCCGTCGCGACGCGATACTGGCAGGGGAGCGCGATACCAACGCCGCCGCCCATGGTGATGCCGTCCATGATCGCAACTGTTGGCTTCATATAAGTGAACAGCCGATGGTTCATGCGGTATTCGGCTTGGAAGAACGCGCGTGCCTCGCGGCCGTCGCTCTTGCCGCTCTCCGCAAGCATCCGGATATCACCGCCAGCGCAAAAGCCGCGGGATTTTTTGGGGTCGCCATCCGGCGAGGGCGCGTGATCGAACACAACCGCTTCGACGGCGTCATCGTTTTCGAAAGCAGCGAGCGCATCGATAATGCCGAGGCACATGGCGGTCGTCAGCGCATGCAGGGCCGCCGGACGATTGAGCCGGATGCGGCCGATCTTGCCGTCGATTTCGATGATGAGGCTGTCGCTCATTGCCGCGCTTCTCCCGTGTTCAACACGTCCCAACGATTCTCATATTTATCCTTGAGCACGACAACTTTTCCGTAGCTTTCGCTTCGTTTCGGTTCGACGACCTCAATGCCGTTAGCAGCCCATGTGGCGACACATTGGTCCAAGGCCACAACGCGTAGAAAGAATGCGACTCTTCCTCCAGCTTGGTTTCCGATTGCTTGCCGCTGGTCACGGTTGATAGCCTCAGCCAGACGCAACCGGGCACCGCTGCCGGGATCAATTTCGACCCAGCGATGGCCTGAGGCATGCCAGCTATCATTGATCAGGTGAAAACCCCAATCGCGGGTAAAATGTCTGATGGCATCATCCATTTCGGGCACGATCAAAGTCACCATGAATAGTGAAGCGGCACTCATTGCCGCAATAAATCGCGGCCGATGATCATCCGCATGACCTCGTTCGTGCCCTCGAGGATCGAATGCACGCGCAGATCGCGCCAGAAGCGTTCGATAGGATAGTCGCGAAGATAGCCATACCCGCCGAATAACTGCAGCGCACGATCGACGACACTCGACCCGGTGTCTGTGGCGAGCCGCTTCGCCATCGCCGAAAAACGCGACTTGTCGGGCGCATTTGCCGTGACCTTGGCAGCGGCAAGATAAAGCAGGGCGCGTGCCGCCTCAAGTTCGGTCGCCATGTCGGCGAGCATGAACTGAATGGCCTGGTGATCCCGAATGGGCTTGCCGAAGGTCTTGCGCTCGGCCGAGTACGCCAGGGCTTCCTCGAACGCGGCGCGCGCGATTCCGATGGCCTGGGCGGCGATGCCGATGCGGCCGCCGTCGAGGGTGCTCATCGCGACCTTGAAGCCCTCGCCTTCCTTGCCGAGGATGTTTTTCGCCGAGACCTTCATGTCTTCGAAGTAGATGGTGCAGCTGTGGGCGCCGTTGATGCCCATCTTCTTGTCGGGCGGCTGGCGGTTGAAGCCGGGCGTCGACGTGGGCACAAGGAAGGCGGTGATGCCTTTGTTGCCCTTGCTCTTGTCGGTCATCGTGAAGAGCACCATCGCGTCGGCTTTGGGGCCGACGGTGATCCAGTTCTTCGAGCCGTTAATGACGTAGTCGTCGCCCCGCTTCACGGCGACGGTCTGCTGGGCGGCGGCGTCGCTGCCGGCGTTGGGCTCGGTGAGGCCGAAGCAGCCGAGCTTTTCGCCGCGGGCAAAGGGTTCGAGGAATTCCTTCTTCTGGGCGTCGGTGCCGAACTTCATCACCGGGTCGCAGTAGAGCGAGTTGTTGACGCTCATGATCACGCCGGTGCTGCCACAGCCGCGGCTGATCTCTTCGATGGCGAGCGCGTAGCAGACGTTGTCGAGGCCGGCGCCGCCGTACTCCGTCGGGACGGCCATGCCGAGGAAGCCGAGCTCGGCCATCTGCGCGACGATTTCGCGGGGCCAGCGCGCCGTCTTGTCGAGCTCGGCGGCCTTGGGGGCGATCTCTTTGCGGGCGAAGTCGCGCGCGGTCGAGAGGACGAGCTGCTGCTCTTCGGTGAGTTCGAAATTCATCCGGATGACCTTGGGTGGGAAACGAGGAGACGGCCAGGGGCCTGGTGCTTTTCGCCGATGCGGGCGCGCCGCCGTCGTTGTCGTTGTCGCCGGTCAGACGGCTCCTCCTCCGCCCAGGCGGCGCACCCACCTCGACGAAAATCACCGACGGCTCCGCGGCTGGTGTCCTACGAC
>JAYTAP010000089.1:0-2725 GCA_043737475.1 Sphingomonas sp. | reverse complement strand
GCCGCGATCAAGGGCGTCGGCGTGTTCGCCAAACTGAAATTCGAAAGCGGCGTCCACCGCGTGCAGCGCGTGCCGGTGACGGAGAGCGGCGGCCGCATTCACACCAGCGCAGCGACCGTCGCGGTGCTGCCCGAGGCAACCGAGGTCGATATCCAGATCGACGACCGCGACCTGAAAATCGACGTCTACCGCGCATCGGGCGCTGGCGGGCAGCACGTCAACACGACCGACTCTGCCGTCCGCATCACCCACTTGCCGACCGGTATCGTCGTTACCTGCCAGGACGGGCGCAGTCAGCACAAGAACAAGGAAAAAGCGATGCAGGTGCTGCGCGCGCGGATGTATGAAAAGGAACGCGACGAAGCCCAAGGGGCCGAAGCAGAGGCGCGAAAGATAATGGTCGGCTCCGGCGATCGCAGCGAGCGTATCCGCACGTATAATTTCCCGCAAGGCCGGGTGACCGACCACCGGATCAACCTGACCCTGCACAAGCTTCCCGAAGTTTTGGAGGGCGGCGGGCTTGGTGAATTGGTCGACGCGCTAATTGCTGAAGATCAGGCAGACCGGATGGCAGGGTTGGGGGAGTAAAAGACGTATCTCCGACCACTCAACCGTCACCCTGAACTTGTTTCAGGGTCGTAATCCGCCGCCGTTGAGGAAAAAGTAAGATGCTGAAACAAGTTCAGCATGACGGCGTGAAGTATCCGCCTCAAACCTCCAACCGTCCATGCTCCAGCTTCGGCAATACATACCGTGCGAACATATCGCACTCGGTGATATGCGGATACCCCGACAGGATGAACGCCTCGATACCCACCGCGCGGTAAGCGTTGATTTTCGCCAATACCTGATCTGGATCGCCGACAATTGCAGCACCACAACCCGACCGCGCCCGCCCGATCCCGGTCCACAGATTGTCCTCGATATAACCGTCATTACCCGCTGATGCTTCGCGCAACTCGGCTTGTCGCGCCACGCCGAAGGTTTTTGCATCCAGCGATTTGTTGCGGATCGCGTCGCCGGTATCGGCGTCGAGCTTCGAAAGCAGGCGGTTCGCATAGGCCCGCGCCTCGGCCTCGGTTTCGCGGACGATGACATGCGCACGAAAGCCATATTTCAACGTGCGCCCGAATTTGGCGGCGCGCGCGGTCATGTCATCGACCAGATCTTTTGCGCTTTGAACGGTCTCGGGCCACATCAGATAGACATCGCAGCCTTCGGCGGCAGCTTCCTTCGCGGCGGGCGAGAGGCCACCGAAATAAAGCGGTGGGCATTTGCCGCTGACCGTCTTCATGCGCGGCGGGTCGAGGTCTATCTTGTAATGCTCGCCGTCGATGCCGAGATGCTCGCCGTTGAGCAGCGTCTTCAATATGAGCATCGCCTCGACGGTTCGCCTGTAACGCGGTTCGCTCTCCATCTTGTCGCCGGGAAGGTCGGACGAGATGATGTTGATGTTGAGGCGCCCGCCCGAAATCTGGTCGAGCGTCGCGATTTGTCGTGCCAGTTGCGGTGGCCAACTCTCGCCGACGCGCACCGCCATCAGCAATTTGATGCGGGCCGTCAGCACGGCAATGGCGCTGGTAAACGCCGTCGTGTCGAGGCCGAGTGCGTAGCCCGAGGGTAGCAATATGTTATCGAACCCGCCCTTTTCGGCAGCAAGCACGATATTGCGGCAATGCTCCCAGCTTGATGCAAGCGCGGGATCAGGTTGACCCAAAAATTCGTAATCGTCATCGCAAAGCGCGGAAAACCAAGAGACTTCGACAGGCTTCATGGCGTTTTTCGTCATGGAAGGGGAACTCCTCTGGCAGCGACCAGTACGCTGTACCAATCGGCGCGGGTCCATTCGACTTTGAATGCGTCGGCGGCTTCGGCAATCCGCACCGGGTTTTGTGAGCCAATAATGGGTATCGGCCGTGCGGGGTGCGCCATAATCCAGCTATAGGCCGCCGCTGTTCGCGATACGCCGTGCGCGGTGGCCACGCTCGATAGTGCAGCGGCCACATCCTCTTCGCGCTTGTTCGTCGGGTCGCCGATCCGGCCACCCCCCAAAGGCGACCAGGCAAGCACGGCAAGATCCATCGCGATTGCCTGATCGAGTTCGCCATTTTCGACGGTGTCGATGCGGAGCGCCGACAGTTCGGGCTGGGTCGACACAACGGGCACGCTGCTAAATTGCGCCAGCGTTGCTATCTGGCTGGTCGTGAAATTGGACACACCGAACGCGCGGATTTTGCCAGCCTTGTGCGCATCCTCGATAGTCCGTGCGATTTCCTGCGGATGGGTCAGGATATCGGGCCGGTGAATTTGCCACAGATCGATACGATCAGTTTGCAATCTTTTCAGTGATTTATCAATTGCTTGAACCATATATTCGGCGCTGCTGTCATAAGGAGCAGGCGGGGCTATGCCGCCCTTGGTCGCCAGCACCATGCGGTCACGTAGGTCAGGTGTTTCTGAAAAGACCTTACCCAGCAACTCTTCCGCCGCGCCAAACCCTTGCTCACCGAACCCGTAGATATCAGCGGTATCGAACAAGGTTATCCCAGCCGCCAATGCCGCATCGATGGCGGCGCGTGCAGCGGCCATATCGATCCCGGCAAAGCGCCACATGCCCCATGCTATGGAGGAGATTTCTATCCCGCTTTTGCCCAATGGGCGTGTCAGGGGAGGTTGCGTTAACGTCATATAGTGTTGCTCTTCTTTTTAAGGGAATAGGGCGGCG
>JAYTAP010000088.1:0-16608 GCA_043737475.1 Sphingomonas sp. | reverse complement strand
CGTTCCCTTTCTAATTGAGCGGACGATCGCGCAGCGCATCGATTTCATCGGACAAGTCGACACCTTTATCGACCGCGATCCGTTCGAGCACGCGCACGCGCGCCTCGAGCCGTTCGGTGTGCGCGGCATATTGCGCGGTCTTCTCGGCGGTCAGCTGCGACTGGCTTTCGAGCTGGCGCTCCTTGAGCCGCAGCCACAGTGTGAACGGTGCGATCCCGATCGCGGCGAGCGGTATCAGGACCCAGATCCAACTGGCGATGCTATTCATGACGGATTGCCCCTAATTGACCCGGCGGGTGCCGAGTGCTTCGATTTCGCGTGTCAGTCCGTGCGCATCGTCGGTGACGATCCGTTCCACATTGGCCAGCCGGTCCTTGAGTGACCCCAATTCGACACGCAGCTGCGCATTTTCGCGCGCCACTGCTTCGATCTGGCGATCGGCTTGCGGATCAGTCTTGCCAACTGCTCCGCCCCATTCGCCCTCGACCGGATAGCCGTGCCGTGCGCGAATCCAACTGGTGGCGACCCACCCGAAGGTGCTGATCGCGACGAGTGCGATGACGAACTCGGGTCCTTGCCAGTTCATGGTTCTTCTCCCTGTATCGCGGCCTTTCAGCGCAGCGCGTCGATCTCGTTGGCGAGGCTCGAGTTGCGGCTGGTGTAATAGGTTTCGACGTCGGCAAGGCGGCGGTCGATGTCGCGGAACTTCGCTTTGACGTCACGGGTACTGCGCGTCGGTGACTGGCGAACGCCTTGCCAGAATTTGGCATCTTCGGGACTGTCGTAAAGGCCGAGTGGCTTGGGATTGGCGACCCAGGCCGTGACCCAATAGGCGACCAGCGTCCACGGGAAGCCGCCCATGATGGTAAGGACGACAGCGGCAACGCGGACCCAGGTCCGGTCGATCCCGGTGTAGTCGGCGATCCCCGAACAGACGCCCAGCCATTTAGCATTTTGTTTGTCGAGGTAAAAATCAGTGCGACGAGCGGTCATTGCAGGTCTCCTTGCTTGAATGAGTTACTGGCCGGATTTCCAGTTGGGATTGTCGGCGGCCATGATGCGTTCGATGGTAACCAGGCGGTCTTCGAGGCGGCGCGCTGTATCGTGCACGTCATCGAGCAGCCGTTCATCGTCGACTGTCAGTGTCTTGGCCTGTTTCCACTTCGTGATGTAGTGGAATACCAGCCAGGGCAGCCCGATAAACAGCATCCCGACAACCGTGATCGGGAGAAAAACGTCTTCCATCGGATTACCCTTTCTTTGCCTGAGCTCTGATCTTGGCCTTCATGGCCTCAAGCTCGTCGTCAATTTTCTTGTCTGTGCGCAATTCGGCGATTTCCTCGTCGAGCGTCTTGACGTTGCCCAGCCCCATGGCATCGGCGCGGCCCTCGGCAAGGTCAGCTTCGCGTTCGAGAATGTCGAAGCGAGAGAACGCGTCCTTGGTGCGCTCACCGGCATAAGCTTCGCGCATCCGGAAGCGCTGGTTGGCGCTGTCGATGCGGGTTTCGATGCCGCTCTGACGCGTGCGCGCTTCGCGCAACTTCGTCTGAAGCTTCGCTATGTCGGCTTCCGAGGCGCGCAGGGCATCGTCGAGAACCTTGATCTGGTTCGACATTTGCTCAGCCATGTCGGTTGCCTTGGCTTTTTCGACGAGCGCTGCCTTGGCGAGGTCCTCGCGGCCCTTCGACAGCGCCAGTTCGGCTTTTTCCTGCCAGTTCGCTTCGAGGTTTGCGAGCTTGTCGATATGACGCCGCATTTCCTTTTGATCGGCAATGGTCCGGGCGGCGCCTGCGCGAACCTCGACCAGGGTTTCCTCCATTTCGAGGATGATGATGCGGATCATCTTGGCCGGGTCTTCCGCGCGATCGAGCATGTCGGTCATGTTGGCTGCGATGATATCGCGGGTGCGCGAAAATATACCCATAATCGAAACTCCTGAGTGAACCTTTAGATCGTTTGCCGGGGCGGTCCTAGCAAGGGGGCGGACCGCCCCGGTCACGATGCGCACCTGCTTCAGGCCTGTGCGGTCGTTTGGGTTGTCGCCGTTGCAGCGAAAGCGGTGGGCTTCAGCGTCGAGTCGAGACCCGTCAGGCTGAAGAGAACGACGCCGAGAGCCAGTGTGGCGACGGCGGATTTGCGAGCTGTGTTTACGTTTGACATTGTGATTCTCCCTGTTGGCAACTGGTAATTTGGCTTCCCGTCGGACCATTCGGCGGGAACATGAACAGTTTTGCAGGAAGCGTGCCAATTGAAGAAATGGCGCAAAACAGCTAATTACAAGAGCAAAGACCAAATTTTACTTGCCAAACATTAGCAAAAATTTCTAATTAACTGCATGGATCGATCACAACAAGTCGTCGGGCAGTCCTATGCCTTTCTGGATAGCATGGACCGTGCGAGTAGTGCGGCGGCGCTCAATCGACCGGTGCTGGTGATCGGCGAACGCGGGACGGGCAAGGAACTGATTGCCGAGCGACTGCACCGCTTGAGCCCGCGTTGGGCAGGGCCACTGATTACAATGAATTGTGCTGCGCTGGCCGAGACGCTGATCGAAGCCGAGTTGTTCGGTCATGAGGCCGGAGCGTTCACGGGGGCGACCAAGGCGCGGATCGGCCGCTTCGAAGAAGCCGATGGCGGGACATTGTTTCTCGACGAACTGGCAACGCTTTCGGCAGGTGCGCAGGAGCGGCTGTTGCGCGCAGTCGAATATGGCGAAGTGACGCGGATCGGCGCGAACAAGGCGGTGCAGGTCGACGTCCGCATCGTTGCGGCGACGAACGAGCATCTGCCGGGCCTCGTCGAAAAGGGGCGGTTTCGCGCCGATTTGCTCGACCGGCTGGCGTTCGAAGTCGTGACGCTGCCACCGCTCCGTGCGCGCGACGGCGACGTGCCGGTGCTCGCCGATCATTTCGGGCGGCGGATGGCTTCGGAAATCGGCTGGCGCGAATGGCCGGGGTTTTCGGCGGAAGCGAGCTCGGCGATGTTGCGCTACGACTGGCCGGGCAATGTCCGTGAACTGAAGAATATCGTCGAGCGCGCCGTTTATCGCTGGGCCGACGAGATGCAGCCGATTGGTGCGATCGAATTCGATCCGTTCGCGTCGCCTTGGCGGCCAGTGGGTAGCGTCGCGGTAGCGTCGATTAGTCGGGATGCCTCACTTCATGAGATCCCAGCTTTTGCTGGGATGACGGCGGCCGAAACGGTGACCGACCTGCGCGCTTCGGTCGATGCGCATGAGCGCGCCATTCTCGAGGCAACACTCGCACGGTGCCGGTTCAACCAGCGCGAGGCCGCGAAGGCGCTGGCGCTGTCATACGATCAGTTGCGCCATTGCCTGCGCAAACATGGGATGCTTGAAAAGAAAGCGGCCTAGTTGTTCGTTTTTTCGTCGCCAAAGCCGTGCTTGGTCAAAACCGGAATATTCGCCAGCGCAAAGATGAACGTCACCGCAATGAACCCCCAGACTTTCACGTTGACGTAGGTATTGTCCGAAACACGCAGGTAGATCAGCGCCTGGTTGGCGGCCGCCAGCGCGAGGAAGAAGAATGCCCAATTGCGCGACAGAATCATCCAGCCGCGATCTGTCAGCCCGTCATAGCCAGCTTCGAGGACATACTTCAGATAAGGCTGACCGCGCGCCAGACCGATGAACAACAAGCTGGCGAGCAGGATATAGACCGCCGTCGCCTTGTAGCGGATGAGGACGGGATCGTTCAGCCAGAGCGTCAGCCCGCCGAACCCAAGCACCAGCACTGCCGACAGCCATAGCATCGGTTCGACCCGGCCAAGCTTGATTTTCGATATGATGACGGCCGCGACAATCGCTACCATGAACGCGCCAGTGGCCGCAAAAATGCCGCCGAATTTGAAGGCTGCAAAGAACACCAGCAGCGGACCATAAGAGGTGGCAAGGCTCCAGCCGGGATGCGGTTTGGTTTTGGCGGCGGGTTCGGTCAACGGTCTACTCCTGATATAGCGCGCGCCAGTTCGTCGGCGTCGAACGGGCGAAGGTCGTTCAAGGTTTCCCCCACGCCGACGGCATGGATGGGCAACCCGAATTGTTTTGCGGCCGCCACAAGAACGCCGCCGCGCGCGCTGCCATCGAGCTTGGTCATGACGAGGCCGGTCACGCCCGCGACATCCTTGAACACTTCGATTTGATTGAGCGCATTTTGACCGGTCGTCGCGTCGAGCACCAGCACGACATCATGCGGTGACGCGGGATTGATGCGGCCGAGCACGCGCTGGACTTTGGCAAGCTCATCCATAAGCTCGCGCTTGTTCTGGAGGCGGCCGGCGGTATCGACAATCAGGACATCGATGCCGGTGGCGGTGGCTTGTTTCACGGCGTCGAAGACGATGCCCGCTGCATCGCCGCCTTCGGGACCGCTGACGATGGGGACGCCGAGGCGCTCTGCCCAGACTTTCAACTGGCCGATGGCAGCGGCGCGGAAGGTGTCGCCCGCGGCAAGCATGACGCCATAATCCTGTTCGAGGAAATAGTGCGCGAGCTTGGCGATAGTCGTCGTCTTGCCCGAGCCGTTGACGCCGATGACAAGGATCACTTGCGGGCGAGGAAAGGCGTCGATTTCGAGCGGCTTAGCTACGGGGCGCAGGATTTGAGCGATTTCGTCGGCCATAACAGCGCGGACGCCTTTGGCATCCACGCCGCGTTCGAATTTGGTGTCGGCGAGGCGATCACGGATGACTTTGGCGGTGGCAGGGCCGAGGTCGGAAGCGACGAGCGCATCCTCGACATCATCGAGCGTCTGCGCATCGAGCGTGGTGCCACCGCTAGTCAAGCTCCCGAGATTCTCACTGAGCTTTTCCGACGTCCGGCGCATGCCGCCGAACAGGCGCTGGGTCCATGTGGCTCCGGTCATGCAGCGACAGCCAGCAGTTCGGCGGTCAGCGTTTCGCCGGTGACGCCCGTGATCCGTACCGATTGGATGCTGCCGGTGACACAGGGGGGCAGCATGACTTGCCCAAAGTTCTCGGCGTGACCGCTGGTTCCGCTGCGTTCGACGAGTACGCGCGCGGTGGTGCCGACCTGCGCGTGCAGCCATGCCGACTTGCGGGCAGCGCTGGCGGCGCGGAGGTCGGCAGCGCGGGCTTTTGCGATGGCGGGGGAGATTTGCGGCATGCGTGCGGCAGCCGTGCCGGGGCGCGGCGAATACGGAAAGATATGGCCGAACACGATGTCGCATTCGTCGATGATGGCGCGGCTGTTGGCAAACATTGCCTCGGTTTCGGTCGGGAATCCGGCAATCAGGTCAGCGCCGATTGCGATTTCCGGGCGGGCCGTTTTCAGGCGTGCGACGAGATCGATCGCTTGAGCGCGGCTGTGACGGCGCTTCATGCGTTTGAGGATTATGTTGTCTCCCGATTGCAAAGAAAAATGCACATGTGGCATCAGCCGCGGCTCGTCGGTCAGAAGATAGAATAGGGGTGCGTCGACTTCGGCGGGATCAAGCGAGGACAGGCGCAGGCGGGGCAGGGCCGGCACTTCGTTCAAAATGCGCGCGACAAGCGATGCCAGGCCGCCATCGTAGCTTGTCAGATCAACACCAGTGAGGATGACTTCGTGCTGGCCGTTTTCGACGACCTGCCGGATGGCGGCAACAATCGCATCGGGCGCCAGCGAACGCGAAGGGCCGCGTGCGATGCGTGTGATGCAGAAGGTGCAGGCGTGGTCGCAGCCGTTTTGCACCTCGACGAATGCGCGGGCATGGTGCGCACCTGACACAGCCGGGCGCGGATCGCGACGCATCGGCAGGACGTCGGCAATACCGGCCCATTTATCGGGATCGAGGCGGACGGCACAGCCAGTGGCGAACACGCGCTTGCCCGAACGCGATGCGCGACGGACGGCCTGTCGCGCCTGACGTTCGGCTTCGGCAGTGACCGCGCAACTGTTGATGATGATCGCATCGTCGCCTGTCCATTCGCGGCGGATCGCTTCACCCTCGGCAAGGTTGAGGCGGCATCCGAAATTGATGACATTGACTGTCATGAGCCGAACGCTGCCCAGTCGGCGGAGCCTGTGAAAACATGCGTAGCGGGGCCGGTCATCCGGATCGATTCGCCCGGTGCCCAGGCGATCGACAAATCGCCGCCGGGAAGGGTTACCGCGACAGGAGATATGGCCCGTTTGCTGCGGATCGCAGCGACGGCGGTGGCACAGGCGCCCGTGCCGCAAGCGCGCGTCAGTCCGGTGCCGCGTTCCCAGACGCGCAGCGTGAGCGATGACGGGCCGGTAATCGTTGCGACGTTCACGTTGATGCGCGCAGGAAACAGCGGATCATTTTCGATCAGCGGGCCGAGGCGGGCAAGGTCGATTGCGACTGATTCAGGCACAAAGAAAACAACATGGGGGTTGCCGACGTTGACCGCCGCCGGGCTCTCGAGCGCTTCCCAGGCGACCGGCATCGCGGCGGTATCCATCTGATAGGCCAGCGGGATTGCGTCCCACCCAAAACGCGGCTGACCCATGTCGACGGTCGCGCCGCCGCCTTCTGGCGACACCCTGACAATGCCGCCGCGCGTCTCCACAGTTGCCGCCGTCCCGATGAGGAGTGCCACGGCGCGCAGGGCATTGCCGCAGATTTCTACTTCGCCACCGTCAGGGTTCCAAGTGCGCATCTTTGCATCCACCGTGGCGGATGGTTCCAGCATGATGAGCTGATCGCATCCGATGCCAGTCCGGCGGTTGGCAATTGCCTGGACGCGAGCGGAGCTTAACTCGACAGCTTCGTCACGCGCGTCGATGACGACGAAATCGTTTCCCAGTCCGTGCATTTTGTGAAATCGGCCAGCCATGCTGGGCGCGATCTAGGGTCGCCGCAGTCGGAAGTCCACTTAGGCGATGCGACGCCGCGGCACATCGTCGAGCCGTTGCGCCGCAGGAACGGCAATCGGCGGCGCGACTATCCGCGCTGGTTCCGGTGTGCGAGCGTAGCTCAGCAGATTGCGTTCGGCGAGCAAAGTGCGCGCTGCCGAAAGGGGCAGCGGGCGGCCGTAAAGCCAGCCTTGCCCTTTGTGACAGCCAAGCTGGCGAAGCCGTTCCTCGATCTCGGTTGTTTCGATTCCCTCGGCGGTGACTGGCAGGCCGAGACTTTCACCAAGGCGGGTGATCGCGGCCACAATCGCGGCGCTTTCAGCGTTTTCGCAGATTGTGGTGACAAAGCTCTTGTCGATCTTGATCCGGTCGAACGGCAGCGCGCGAAGATGCGCAAGTGATGAATAGCCCGTACCGAAATCATCGAGTGCAATGCGAATGCCCTGATTTTTGAGACTCCCGACGATCGATTGCGCCAGCGCCAGATTTTCGAACAGCGAAGTCTCGGTGATTTCGATTTCGAGCCGCGTTGCCGGAAATCCGGTTTCGGTCAGCAGTTTGACGAGCTTTTGCGCGAGCCAGGGGTCTTTCAACTGGGTCGGCGAAATGTTGACCGACAGGCTGACCGACGGATCCCAGTTGCGGGCTTCGACGAAAGCCTGCCGCATAACCGAAAACGAAAGATCCGAGATCGCGCCGGTTTCTTCGGCAATGCCGATGAAGCTGTCGGGCATGACAAGGCCACGGGTGGGATGATCCCAGCGCGCCAGCATTTCAAAGCCGTGCAGCCGGTTTGTCGTCAGATCGATCTGTTGTTCGAAATAGGGGACAAATTCGCCTTTGGGAATGCCGATACGCAGCCCCTGTTCGGTTTCGTTGCGCGCCTGGAGTTCGCGTTCCATTGAAACATCGAACCAGGCAAAGCGATTGCGGCCCTGATGCTTGGCGGCGTACATGGCGATATCGGCACGGCGCATCAGCGCGTCCATGGTTTCGCAGTCAGCAGCCGAATGGGCGATCCCGATCGATGCCGATATGTGGACAAACGTGCCGGTGGCTTCAAAAGGCTGGCCGAGGCGTGCGACAATCGCCTGGGCGACACGTTCGACAATGCCGGGGCTTCCCGCATCATAGGCAAACGCACAGGCGAATTCATCGCCGCCGAGCCGCGCCGAAATGGCCGTCGGCGGAACCAGCGCAAGCACCTCGGAGGCGACCGTTTTAAGCAGGGCATCGCCGACGGCATGGCCATGGACATCGTTGACGTTCTTGAAATGGTCGAGATCGAGCATGAGGACAGCCAGCGTTTTCTGGCGTTTGATTGTCCTGTTCAGAAGCGCCGCGCCTTCGTCGGACAATGCGCGGCGATTGAGAAAGCCAGTGAGCGGATCGCGTAATGCCAGCGTCTGGGCGCGTTGTTCGGCAACGGTGCGCTCTATTATTTCGTCGGAGAGGTCCTTGTACCGTCGCCAACCAAACATGATAAGCGCGATGTTCAAAAGGAGCGCGACCGACAGGGTTTTATCGACACCGCCGCCGACACCGAGCAGCGTGTCGATGACACTCGACATGACTTCGCTGCCGGTGCCGAGCAGCATGATGATTGCAGCGACAATGATACCGCCGGTCATCACGTCCTTGCGCGCATTGCTCTCGCGTGACCGTGACTTGGATACGCCGCCTTCGATTTTCACTGGCCACAGCCCCACTGTTGCGTGATCGGACGTCGCTAACGACGATGCGTGAAGAAGAGCTTAAACCGCCCGATATTGACGGGACCGAAGGCGGCGTCTAACGCGCAGGCATTCGAACTGCATCAATCGATGCACGCCAGCCGACGAGGTTTCGTCCGCTGGCTCTTTTTGCGTTGGAGTAAGGCCGACTATGTTTGACTCATTAAGCGATCGTCTGGGCGGGGTCTTTGCCGCACTGCGCGGCCGCGGTGCGTTGAACGAAGCAGACGTCCGCGCCGCAATGCGCGAAGTGCGGATCGCGTTGCTAGAGGCCGACGTGGCTTTGCCGGTGGTGCGGTCGTTCGTTGATAGCGTGACCGAAAAGGCCGTCGGCCAGAACGTCCTGCGCTCGATTACGCCGGGGCAGCAGGTCGTCAAGATTGTTAATGACGCGCTGACCGAAATGCTCGGGTCGGACGCGGCCGATCTCGAGCTCGATGTCACCCCGCCTGCAATCATCATGATGGTGGGCTTGCAAGGTTCGGGCAAGACGACGACGACCGCGAAGATCGCCAAGCGGTTGAGCGAGAAGTCCGGCAAGAAAGTCCTGATGGCGTCGCTCGATGTGAATCGTCCGGCGGCACAGGAACAGCTCGCGGTGCTCGGCACCCAGATCGGTGTCATGACCCTGCCGATCGTTGCGGGGCAGCAGCCTGTCGAAATTGCGCGTCGGGCAATGAATGCGGCAAAGCTTCAGGGCTTCGACGTGTTGATGCTCGACACGGCGGGTCGCTTGCACGTCGATCAGGCGCTGATGGACGAAATGCGTGCCGTATCGCAGGTTGCCGCTCCTGCCGAGACATTGCTCGTGGTCGATGCACTGACGGGGCAGGACGCCGTCAACGTCGCCAAGAGTTTCACCGATCAGGCGGCTTTAACCGGCGTAATCCTGACGCGGATGGATGGCGACGCACGCGGCGGGGCAGCATTGTCGATACGTGCCGTAACCGGCAAGCCGATCAAATTCATCGGCACGGGCGAAAAGCTCGACGGGCTGGAAGCATTTCACCCGAGCCGTGTTGCCGGGCGCATTCTCGGCATGGGCGATGTCGTTTCGCTGGTCGAGCGTGCCGCCGAAAACATTCAGGTCGAAGACGCCGAAGCTATGGCAGCAAAAATGGCCAAAGGTCAGTTCGACCTGAATGACCTTCGCCAGCAACTGAAGCAGATGCAGAATATGGGTGGCCTCGGCGCGCTGGCGGGCATGATCCCTGGCATGAAGAAAGCGCAAGCAGCGATGGCGTCGGGCGCTGTCGACGACCGGTTGCTGGTCCGCATGGACGCAATGATCGGATCAATGACGGCGAAGGAACGGGCCAAGCCCGAGCTACTTCAGGCAAAGCGCAAAATCCGCATAGCCAAGGGTTCGGGCACGACGGTTCAGGACGTCAACAAGCTTCTCAAAATGCATCAGGAAATGGCGGGTGCCATGAAGAAGCTGAAAAAAATGGGCGGCATGAAAGCGCTCATGGGGATGATGGGCGGCGGTGGCGACCCGATGGCAAGTATCGGCAAGATGATGGGTGGGATGCCGCCGGGTTTTGGCGGAAGAAAATAGCACAGAACACCGTTCGCCCTGAGCTTGTCGAAGGGTTGTCCTTCTCAGCGAACGATATTGAAAGAAAAGGGCAGGGCTTCGACAGGCTCAGCCTAAACGGTTTTTTGATTGAGGAATTTTAAGATGGCAGTTGCAATTCGTTTGTCGCGTGGTGGTTCGAAGAAGCGCCCCTATTACAAGATCGTCGTCGCCGACGAACGCAGTGCGCGTGACGGCAAGTTCATCGAGCGCATCGGCAGCTACAACCCGTTGCTGGCCAAGGACGATGCGAACCGCGTTGTTCTCGACAGCGACCGCGCCAAGCACTGGCTGAGCGTAGGTGCGCAGCCTACCGATCGTGTGGCCCGTTTCCTCGATGCCGCTGGCGTCCGTGAACGCGCCGCGCGCAGCAACCCGAACAAGGGCAAGCCCGGCGAAAAGGCCGTCGAGCGCAAGGAAGAGCAGGATAAGCGCGTTGCTGATGCAGTCGAAGCTGCAGCCGCGGCGGCGGCGGCTCCAGCCCCCGAGCCCGAGCCTGAAGTTGTCGAAGAGGTGGTAGCAGCGGAAGAAGCACCAGCTGAACAGGTTGTTGCCGAAGAGGCCGTCGTTGAAGAAGCGGCTGTCGAGCAGGTTCAGGTCGAAGAAATGGTCGCCGAAGGCGCCCCGGTTGAACAGGCAGAAGCAGAAGAGGCTCCTGCACAAGTGACGGCTGAAGAAACGCCCGTCGAGCAGGCCGAAGCCGAAGAAGCCCCTGCTGCTAAAGAAGCGCAGGAAGAAGAAAAGCAGGCTGACGCCTGAGCATGAACGCCGCCCGCCCCGTCACGCTCGCCGTCATCATCGGTGCGCATGGCGTGGGCGGGGAAGTGCGGCTGAAAGTCTTTGCCGAGAGCATCGGCGGGTTGAAAGCGCATAAGAGTTTCAATGATGGCGCGCTGACGCTGAAATCGCTGCGCGAGGGCAATCAAATTATCGCGCGCTTCGCCGAAATTGCAGACCGCGCGATGGCGGAAAAGATGCGCGGGACCGAACTCACCGTCCCGCGCGATGCGCTGCCGCCGTTAGGTGAGGGGGAATATTATCATGCTGATCTGATCGGTTTGCTTGCGGTTTCGACGGCGGGCGAAGACCTTGGTCGCGTCGTCGCCATCGAGAATTTCGGGGCGGGCGATGTGCTCGAAATTGAGCAGGCGGACGGCAAGCGATTCATGGTGCCGATGACAGCGGAAGCTGTGCCCGAATGGGGTGAGCGGGTGGTCGTTGACGCGGGGTTTGTGGGGTAGTATATACGTGATGTGTATACGGAGGTGTCATGGGCGCTCAATATTCGGCCAAGAGCTTCAAGTCAGGGAATTCGGTCGCAATCCGAATGCCTGCTGCACTCGGTATCGAACCCGATCGTGAATGGACCGTTGTCGAACAGGACGGCAAATTGCTGGTCGAGTTGAAAGACCGTCCGAAACGTAAGTTTAACATCGCCAAAGTGGCGGGATCGGCAACTGGCTTGAAATATATTCAGCCTGAGGATCGTATCTTCGAGGAACGACCATTGCGCGTCGAGCGGGTGGAGAAGTTTGATTCTGCCAGAAACGGGAAGTGAAATATCTTCTCGATAGCAACATTATTATTGCGCTGATCTTGAATGACAATGTTGGCGTTGTCGCTCGAGCGGCTGAGTGTGATGAAGATGACATGGTAACCTCGTCGATTGCTTATGCAGAGGTGGCTTACGGTTCCGTAAAAGGCCGGCCACCTGCGTTTCAAAAACTGCAAGCCTTTAGCGAAGAAGTGACCGTGCTACCCTTCGATTATAATGCCGCGAGAGCTTACGCGACACTGCCATTCAAGCGCGCCAGCTATGATCGCTTGATTGCCGCGCATGCACTTTCACAAGATTTGATCATCGTTACGGAAAACGAAACCGATTTCGCCGATGTGCCGGGGTTGGAGGTCGAGAATTGGACGGTTTGATGGATAGTTATCTGCGATTCTGCATGATTTGGGCAATCGTCATTCCTGTATTCGACTATTTTATACTCCGATCAAAACAAGACTTTTTTCTCTTCAGCAAATCTTCTGTAATCAATTTTGTAAATCTCGGCGTTCCCTGGATCATAATATTGTCGCTCTATCCTGCGCTGTTAATACTTGTATTACCTGGATTGCTCTTGCCACTTTTCGGTTCGATTGTTGGGTATCAGGTGGCTTGGTGGCTGCATAAGTTGCGCCACCGTCGTAAAACCGAATGACCTTCTCCACACAAATCCTCAGCCTTTACCCCGAAATGTTTCCCGGGCCGCTCGGTGTTTCGCTGGCGGGCCGGGCGTTGGGGGAGGGGATTTGGTCTTGTGATTCCATCCAAATCCGCGATTTTGCGACGGACAGGCATCGTTCGGTGGATGATACGCCTGCGGGTGGCGGGGCGGGGATGGTTTTGCGGGCCGATGTGCTGGCGGCGGCGGTGGATTTTGCGGAAGCGCGGATGAGCGAGCAGCGGTTCCCCGGCGAAGGCCGGGGTCCAGTCTCAAACAAAGAGTCTGGGCCCCGGCCTTCGCCGGGGAACGGTATGGCTCCTATCCTTGCCATGACGCCGCGCGGGGCACCACTCACCCAGGCACGCATTCGCGAGATCGCTGCTGGCCCCGGTGTCACCATCCTGTGCGGGCGGTTCGAGGGATTTGACGAACGCCTGTTCGAGGCGCGGCCGCAGATCGAGCAGGTCAGCGTTGGCGACTATATCCTCTCGGGCGGCGAGCTGGGCGCGATGATCGTTCTCGATGCTTGCATCCGGCTGTTGCCCGGCGTAATGGGCGCGGCTGCAAGCGGGGATGACGAG
The DNA here is from genome assembly GCA_043737475.1 of Sphingomonas sp. Classification (GTDB taxonomy): domain Bacteria; phylum Pseudomonadota; class Alphaproteobacteria; order Sphingomonadales; family Sphingomonadaceae; genus Sphingomonas_O. Next base: position 3,667 of record JAYTAP010000088.1, on the reverse strand, counting down.
AGCTTCGAAACGGGGCTGCTCGAATACCCGCAATATACCCGACCCGCGACTTGGGAAGGGCGTGCGATCCCGCAAGTGTTGCGATCGGGGGATCACGCGGGCGTCGACGCATGGCGAAAGTCACAGGCCGAGACGGACACACGGTTACGCAGACCGGACCTTTGGGAGCGTCATATCGGCGCTCGGGCCCGGCCTGCCTCTGGCGCGCGACAACGAATGAAGGACGAATGAGATGAATCTCATCCAGACGATTGAAGCCGAAAACATTGCCAAGCTGCTCGAAAAACGCGCCATTCCGGATTTCCGCCCCGGCGATACGCTGAAAGTCGGCGTGAAAGTCGTCGAAGGCGAACGCACCCGCGTCCAGAACTACGAAGGCGTCTGCATTGCGCGCGCCAACCGCGGGATGGGTTCGAGCTTCACGGTGCGCAAGATTTCATTCGGCGAAGGCGTGGAACGTGTGTTCCCGCTCTATTCGCCGAACATCGACAGCATCGAAGTCGTCCGCAAGGGTGCCGTGCGTCGTGCCAAGCTGTATTACCTGCGCGGTCGTCGCGGCAAATCGGCACGTATCGCCGAACGTCGCGATACACGCGGTGATGTCAAGGCAACACCGGCCGAGTAATGCGTGCGTGGTTGATCGGGTTGGCCGTATTCATAGGGGCGCCCGTAATGGCCGATGAAATGCCAGCACCGAGATTGACGCTCGAGCGCGTCTTTGCCAGCCCGAGCTTGCAGGGGCCGACGCCGCGGGCGTTGAAATTGTCGCCAGACGGGATGTTGCTGACCAGTCTGCGCGCGCGCACCGACGACCGTGACCGGTTCGACTTGTGGGCCGTGGATACGACGTCGGGGGATGCGCGCATGCTGGTCGATTCGACCAAGTTCGGCGGCAGCGACATTTCCGAAGCCGAAAAGATGCAGCGCGAGCGGGCACGGATCGGCGGTACGCGCGGAATCGTCGCCTATGACTGGGCGCCCGATGGCAAATCGCTGCTCGTTCCGCTTGACGGTGATTTGTACGTGGCGACACTCGACGGGGCAACGCGGCGGCTGACGAACACAGCGCAGGGTGAGCTCGACGCGACTGTGAGCCCAAAAGGGGGCTTCGTTTCCTTCGTCCGCGACCAGAACCTGTTCGTCGTCGACACCATGAGCGGGAGCGAGCGGCGGCTGACACGCGATGGCGGCGGCACGCTCAGCTGGGGCGTCGCCGAATTCGTGGCGCAGGAAGAAATGCACCGCACGCGCGGGCACTGGTGGTCGCCCGATGACAGGAGGCTAGCGGTCGCGCGCGTGGATGAGGCAGGCGTTGCGATTGTCAGCCGCGCGGCAATCGGTGCCGACGGGACCAAGATTTTCGACCAGCGCTATCCCCGCGCTGGGGCGGCCAATGCCGTCGTCGATCTTTATGTCGTGAAAAATGACGGCGGCGGGATCTTGAAGGTCGATCTGGGCAAAAACCCCGATGTTTACCTGGCGCGGGTCGATTGGGCCCCTGATGGTAAAACGCTGTATGTGCAGCGCCAGAGCCGCGATCAGAAGACGCTCGATCTGTTACGGGTCAATCCGGACACGGGCGCTTCGTCAGTCGTGTTTACCGAAATATCGAAGACATGGCTGAACCTGCATGACAACTTCCGAGCACTGGATGATGGCGGTATCCTGTGGTCGTCGGAACGCGACGGATATTCGCACCTCTATCGCTTCGACGCGGGTAAATGGACGCAATTGACAAGCGGCAAATGGAACGTCCGCGCCGTGATCGGCTTCGACCGGAAAAGCGGGCAGGTGACGTTTACGGGCAATCGCGAAACGCCGATCGAACAGAATATCTACCGGGTTGCCCTGAACGGTGGCGTGATTATGGCGCTGGGCGAGGCGGGATGGTGGCATACGGCAACGATGAACCGCGATGCGTCACGGATGATCGTGTCGCGGTCTAACGCGGTCCAGCCGGATCAAAGTTTCCTGGCTGACGCCAACGGGCAGCGGTTGCGATGGATCGAGGAGAACAAGATCGACGTTGCGCATCCTTACGCCAGCGTCATGGCGGCGCATGTAACGCCCGCGTTCGGCACAGTCACGGCCGCCGATGGCACTGTTCTCCATTACAAGCTGCTGAAGCCTGTGCTCGCCGCAGGTCAGAAAGCGCCGGTTTTTGTTCAGGTTTACGGCGGCCCCGGCGCGGGTCGTCAGGTCCTCAACAACTGGGGCGGCGTGCTTCAGCAATATCTGGTCCAGCAGGGCTGGATCGTGTTTTCGATCGACGGACGTGGGACGCCGGACCGCGGCAAGGCATTCGAAGATGCAATCTACCGATCGATGTCGGGTGTCGAAGTCGATGACCAGCTTGCTGGTGTGAACTGGTTGAAGAAGCAGGCTTTCGTCGATCCACAACGCATTGCGGTCTACGGTTGGTCGTACGGCGGTTACATGACATTGCGGCTGTTGCAGCGCGAACCGGGCGTGTTCGCTGCCGGTGTGTCGGGCGCGCCGGTGACCAAGTGGGAGCTTTACGACACGCACTACACCGAGCGTTACATGGGGACGCCGCAAGCAGACAGTGCGGCTTACAAAAAATCCAGCGCGGTCGAGACCGCAACCGCGATGCGCGATCCGTTGCTGCTCATACATGGCATGGCCGACGACAATGTCGTTTTCGAAAACACGACCGCGTTGATGGCAAAGCTACAGGATGCGGCCAAGCCATTCGAAACGATGGTCTATCCCGGGCAGACGCACCGGGTGGCAGGGCCGGGGGTCAGCGTCCACCTGTGGCGGACGATCCTCGGGTTTCTCGACCGCACCGTAAGATCGAAGCCTGCCGAGGTTGGACAGTAGCCGATTGCGCGCTATGCCGCAGCGCAGCAGGAGTTGAAATTATGGGTTATCGGATCGTGGTTGCGGGTGCGACCGGCAATGTCGGGCGCGAGATGCTCAACATCCTGGCGGAGCGCGAATTCCCTGCGGACGAAATTGCCGTGCTCGCATCGTCGCGCAGCCAAGGTCTGACGGTCGATTACGGCGACAGCGGCAAGACGCTGAAAGTTCAGAATATCGACAATTTCGACCCAACGGGTTGGGACATGGCATTGTTCGCGGTGGGGTCGGCAGCAACAAAAATCCACGCGCCACGCTTCGCCGCTGCGGGCTGCACGGTCATCGACAATTCGTCGCTTTATCGCATGGACCCCGACGTGCCGCTGATCGTGCCCGAAGTGAACCCCGAAGCGATCGCAGGCTATACGAAGAAGAACATCATCGCCAACCCGAATTGCTCGACCGCGCAGATGGTCGTCGCGCTGAAGCCGCTTCACGATTATGCAACGATCAAGCGTGTCGTCGTGGCGACGTATCAATCGGTTTCAGGCGCGGGCAAGGAAGGCATGGACGAACTGTTCGAGCAATCGCGCAACATCTTTGTGGGCGACAGTGCAGAGGCCAAGAAGTTCACCAAGCAGATCGCGTTCAACGTGATCCCGCATATCGACGATTTCCTCGACGACGGATCGACCAAGGAAGAATGGAAAATGGTCGTTGAAACGAAGAAAATCCTCGATCCCAAGATCAAGGTCAGCGCGACTTGCGTCCGCGTGCCGGTGTTCGTCGGCCATTCGGAAGCGATCAACATTGAATTCGAGCGCGAGATTTCGGCGAAGAAAGC
>JAYTAP010000087.1:0-41611 GCA_043737475.1 Sphingomonas sp. | reverse complement strand
CTTCGACCGTTTCGCCGATCCGGAGGCGGCCGAGAAGCTGGAAATTGGGGAGTCCATCGAGAAACAGGATGCGCTCGGCCAGCTTGTCGGCGTGCTTCATTTCGTCGATCGATTCGTGCCGCTCGAATTCGGCCAGCTTCGCGACGCCCCAATTGTCGAGCATCCGGTAGTGCAGCCAATATTGATTGACCGCCGTCAGTTCGTTTTTGAGGCAGATATTCAGATGCTCGATAACCTTGGGATCGCCCTTCATAACGGTGCTCCTGTTCGGGGGCCGTCATAGCATCTTTCAATGCTGCGTAAAGCGCGGAAATCTGCCGATTATGCTAATGCGAATGCTAAGCAGCCGCGCGTTCGGCCTGGATGATTTCACGGGCGAAGGGAAGGCATTGCCCGCAACGGACTTCACAGCCGAGCCGGCGATAAGCGCATTTTGGATGAGCGGAACCTGCGCGCACTGCATCGCGAATTTCGTTCTCGCGCAAAGCATTGCAGATGCAGACAACCATAGCTTTCTCCTAATGCGAATCGATTAGCAGGCATGATAATCATTCGCAATAGCGATTTCGTTCACGGACGAGGGGCTGCCGCTCCCACCGCGCCAATGAACGCCATGCCCATTCCGCAGGACCGTATCGGAAATGCGCGAGCCACGGCTTCGACCACAAAAGCATGACGGTCCAAATCGCGACTACGACGACATAAAGCTGAGCGCGGCCAAGATAGCCAAACCACCCGAAACCATAGCCGTAGAAGAAGGTGGTCGCGATCAATGTGGTGCCGAGATAGTTGGACAGCGCCATGCGGCCGATGGCTTCGATCCGATTCATTATCCTCGGTGTGATATTCGATCGGATCAACGTGATGACGACGGCGGCATGGGCAATCGCGATGAATGGCCTGAGTAGCAAGCTGCCGCTATCGCAAAGTGCCTGAATCGCCGGATCGAAATTAACGCTGCGCAAGACATTCCCAAGCGCAGCGGTCAGTGGGACGGCGATCAGATAACCAGAAAAAATGGCAACCCAATAGGAACGCCTCGACCATGCGCCTGTCAAAAAACCATTGCGCAACAGCAGAATGCCAAGCGCCATAAATGCGAAAATCTCGGGCATGGTAATTGGTATCAGGAAAGTCTGAAAGAAATTCGTGGTCTTCGCGCGCGTCTCAAAGACAGATTTGACGTCGCCGCGATAGCCTTTGAGTTCGTCCGCCGCTTCCTTGGCGATCGGTTGGTCGTGCGCCATGTGCTGTTGCCGAGCGGCAATCGCTTGTGGCGTCGCACCGGCAGCAAGAGCGACCGCTCGAGCAGGTGCAAGATCGGCATAGCGAGCAAGGCTCGTTGCCGTCTGCAGCGAAAGCATTGCTGCAAAGAAAAACCACAACGCACGCGGCCGCCACTGCCAGATCAAAAAGCCCAACAGTCCGCCAACGGCATATTGCACGAGAATATCGCCATACCAGAGGCACCAGGCGTGAATCATTCCGATCACGAATAGCCAAAACATCCGCCGGTAATGCGTCATCGCGGGGCCGGGGCCATCAGCGTTCGCCTCGGCGCGCTCGGCAATCACGACCATCGATGCGCCGAACAGCATCGTAAACAGCGCGCGGAATTTTCCTTCGGACAAGACATAGTTGATCGTCCACGCGGCCCAGTCTGCTGACCCGTGAGTTCCGTAAAAAGTCGGATCGAAATAGGCGTAGCTCGGCATCCCCAAGGCAACGATGTTCATCAACACAATGCCCATCACGGCCATCCCGCGCACGGCATCCAACGTCCGGATTCGGTCGCTATTCACCACGCCCAGCCAACACGTCGAACGTTCTATTCCGACCGAGCAGCGTCCCCTCATTGTCCGATGACGTGGCCATCAGCCCAGCCGCGCTCGCAATGCCTGCGCCGCGGCGGGATTGCGAACTTTGGCGCCCGAGATGAAGTAGATAAAGACGTCGCGCCCGCCCCGAGCCCAATGCTTTGCCTGCTTTTCGATGTCGCCGAGCGCCGCGGCGTCATAGCCGGTCTCGATATGCTCGACACTGCACTGTAGCCGCGCGTAGGTGAAATCGGCAGTCGCCTCGTCGACGGTCGGGAAGTCGTCGCTGTCGGCATAAACGATCGCCATGTTGCGCGCGCGGGCCAGGGCAAAGAACGCCGCGTCCTGAAAGCTCTCGTCGCGCACTTCGAGCGCATGGCGAAGCGGTACGCCGTCTTGCTTGTCGGGGATCAGGTCGAGAAAGCGCGCAAAATCGTCGCGGTCGAACTTCTTGCCATCGGCGAATTGCCAGTTGATCGGGCCGAGCCGGTCGCCGAGTTCGGTAAAGCCCTGTTCGAGGAACATTTTGACGGAATCGCCACCTTCGGCAAGCAGCTTGCGCTGCATCGAATAGCGCGAGGCCTTCACGCTGAACTTGAAACCATCGGGCGCGGCGGCAGCCCAGTTCGTAAAACTCGTCGGTTTTTGACGGCCGTAATAAGTCGCGTTGATCTCAATCGTGGTAAGATGGGCGGCAGCATATTCGAGTTCGCTTTTCTGTGTGAGGCCCGGCGGATAGAAGACGCCGCGCCACGGCGCAAAATTCCACCCGCCAATGCCGACTCGGATGGTCATCCGTCCATCAGTGCGGGAAAGAAGCCTTCGTGCACGGCGCGTAGCTCGTCGAGCGCGATGCTTTGGATATCGCCACGGTCGATCATATCGAAGCCCATGGCGTCGCCGCCCGTCGATCCAAGCGGAATGGAGAAGATGTTTGCCGCCGTGGCGCGCGCGCGGACCGCTGCGGCATCGCGCGTGGTCACCACGTAGCGGCCCTGATCTTCGCCGAACAAGATGGCGGCTGGGTTCGGGATTTGCGGCACGACGGGCACGATGACGCCGATGTTTCCGGCAAGCGCCATTTCGGCGAGCGCGACGGCGGCCCCGCCATCCGAACAATCGTGGACTGCCGTGACCAACCCGTCTGCAATCAGCGACTGGACAAGCTCGCCGGCGCGCCGTTCGGCGGCAAGATCGACCGGCGGGGGCGGCCCTTCCTCGCGGCCGTGGATTTCGCGCAGCCAGATCGACTGCCCCAAATGGCCGATCGTGTGGCCGAGGATCAGTATGTCTTCGCCAGGTGCCTTGAACGCGATCGTGGCTGATTTCGACCAATCGGCGAGCAAGCCGACCGCGCCGATCGCCGGGGTGGGCAGGATCGCAGAGCCGCCACCGGTTGCCTTGCTTTCGTTGTAGAGCGAGACGTTGCCGCTGACGATCGGCGTGTCGAGTGCGATGCAGGCTTCGCTCATGCCTTCGAGGCAGCCGACGATCTGGCCCATGATTTCGGGACGTTGCGGATTGGCGAAATTGAGGCAGTTGGTGACCGCGAGCGGACGGGCACCCACTGCGCAAATGTTGCGATACGCTTCGGCAACAGCTTGCTTGCCGCCTTCATAGGGGTCAGCGAAGCAGTAGCGCGGGGTGCAGTCGGTCGTGATTGCCAATGCTTTTTTGGTGCCATGGACACGCACCAGCGACGCATCACCGCCGGGTGGTTGAATCGTGTCGCCGCCGACTTTCTGGTCATATTGTTCCCATATCCAGCGGCGCGAGGCGATGTCGGGCGCTGCCATCAGTTTAAGCAGATCTCCGACCAAATCGGTGCATTCGGGCACGTCGGTAAGCGGTGCGGGCGGGGGCGTTTTGACGTACGGGCGATCGTATAGAGGCGCATCATCGGCAAGCGGCGCGAGCGGAATGTCGGCGACGATCTCGCCGTGGTGGACAAGGACCATGTGGCCCCCATCGGCAAGCGCTTCCGTCACTTCGCCGATCACGGCAAAATCGAGTTCCCATTTGCGGAAAATCGCTTCGGCAAATGCCTCACGTCCGGGCTTCAGAACCATCAGCATCCGTTCCTGCGATTCGGACAGCATCATTTCGTAGGCGGTCATGCCGGTTTCGCGCTGTGGCACTTTGTCCATGTCGAGCCGGATGCCGACGCCGCCTTTGCTCGCCATTTCGACGCTGGAGCTGGTCAGGCCAGCAGCGCCCATGTCCTGAATGGCGACGATCGCATCAGACGCCATCAGCTCAAGGCAGGCCTCGATCAGCAGCTTTTCGGTGAAGGGGTCACCAACCTGAACCGTCGGGCGCTTGGCATCGGTATCGTCGCCGAAGTCGGCGCTGGCCATCGTCGCGCCGTGGATGCCATCGCGCCCGGTTTTGGAACCGACATAAACGATGCTGTTGCCGACGCCCGACGCGGCCGAGTAAAAGATCTTGTCCTGATCGGCGACACCGACGGTCATCGCGTTGACGAGGATATTGCCGTCATAGGCTGCGTGGAAATTCACTTCGCCGCCGACGGTGGGCACGCCGACACAGTTGCCGTAACCGCCGATCCCGCTGACAACACCCGCGATCAGGTGGCGCATTTTGGGATGATCGGGCCGCCCGAAACGCAGCGCATTCATGTTGGCAATCGGCCGCGCACCCATGGTGAAGACATCGCGCAGGATGCCGCCGACGCCGGTTGCCGCACCCTGATACGGTTCGATGTAGCTCGGGTGGTTGTGCGATTCCATTTTGAAAATCGCGGCTTGCCCGTCACCGATGTCGATCACGCCGGCATTCTCGCCGGGGCCGCAAATGACCTGCGGGCCGGTCGTCGGGAGCTTTTTCAGGTGAATGCGCGACGATTTGTAGGAGCAATGCTCCGACCACATCACCGAGAATATACCGAGTTCAGTGCGATTGGGTTCACGGCCCATCGCGTCGACGATGCGGGTATATTCTTCCACGGAAAGGCCGTGTTCGGCAACGAGCTGCGGCGTGATGTCAGGCATGGTCACTGCCTTTAGCGGGGGACCCGGTTGCGTGCCACCCACGATGCAAGCACGGCCGCAAGGGTAAACGCAGAAAGGCCGAGACCCCACAGGCCAACATCGGTGGCGACAGGTGGCGGGCCGAACCAGTTGACGGCCTGAAGCAGGAAAAGGACGGCGACGAGGATAAGCAGGGCGCGCGGGCGACCGGTCGGGCGGGTGCCGACGGCGTATAGCCCTGCGGTGCCGAGCAACATAACAAGCTCGAGTGGCATTGCGATCGCGGGGTAATTCCATAAACCAAGTCCGAGCTTGGGTGCGCTTCCCGCGAGTGTCAGGTCCGGCACGTGGACGACAAGATCGAGAAACCAATGCGACACCACAACGGCACCACCGATTACTGCGGCAGTCCGGTTGCCGATGGTGATGCGGAGGATGATTGCAAAGGCGGTCGCCCACGCCAGAGCGGCAACCAGACTATGCGTCCACGGCATGTAATAAAGATCGAGCGGACTCATGACGCTTGCGGTCGGGTCGATGCGCATATGTTCGATGCCGAGCGGGACGAAAGCGAAGAAGCCGAAATCGACAAGCTGGGCAGCGACAAAGAGCGTGCCGAGCTTTGGTGCTTTTGGCAGCGCAGCAGCAGCAAATGCCGCGCTGTAGTGGCCGATGAACATCGTAAAGCCCCCGTTTGCACGGCGGCCTACCAAAAAAGGCCCGGCGAACCAATCCGCCGGACCTTCTCTATTATTCGAGGTCCGGAAAGGTCAGGCCTTGCAAACCTGCGTTCCCTTGCCGGGCTCGGTCACGGTTATATTGTCTCCGGAAACCGTAATCGAATAGCCACCGTCAGCGACCATCGGCTGACCCGCTTCGGGCGCTTCGAGCTTGGTTGCAGCGCCATTTTCGGTGCCGCGCAGATTGGCCATTTTGTCGCCCTGGAACAGATCGACGTAGACAAGCCCACCGTCCTTGCAACGATAGGCCTTGGTCGATTTGATCGCTGGCGGAAGGACCACTTTCGGCGCTTTGGCAAGCTCTTCGGCCATGTCGTCCTTGCGACCGGCAACGATGGTTTCCTGCTGACAGGCCGAAAGGGTGAGAAGTGCCGCGACAGCGACGATTTTTGTGCGATGCTTCATAGACCGTATTAATGCGCGGGCAGGGCAACGCCCGTCAAGAGCGATAATCTGTGTTGGCGTGCCTTTATGGGCGCGACTGGTTTGCCGTTGCCGGACGCACCAGCTAATCGAGCGTTATGAATGCCGATCCGCCCCTGCCTGCAATCGTGATCATCGGCCGCAACGAAGGCGAGCGGTTGCAGCGTTGCTTGGCATCGCTGCCTGTTAATGCCCAAAGGATTTACGTCGATTCCGGCTCGATCGACGGCAGCCAGGACCATGCGCGCGGGCTTGGCATCGCGGTCGTCGATCTGGATCGAACGGTTGGTTTTACCGCCGCCCGCGCCCGCAACGCCGGACTTGCCGTTGTCCGCCGAAGCGCCACACGGCCCGAATTCGTGCAGATGATCGACGGCGACTGCGAACTCGATCCCGCGTGGATCGAAAAGGGCGTTGCTGCGCTTCAGGCGGAACCGGATCTGGCTGTCGTGTTCGGGCGGCGCCGCGAACGTTTTCCCGAGCGCAGCGTGTATAATCAGCAATGCGACGATGAGTGGAACGTGCCGATCGGTTATGCAGCATCATGCGGCGGCGATGCGCTGTTCCGGCTGGCGGCGTTAACGGCCGTTGGCGATTACAATGCGGAACTCATTGCAGGCGAGGAGCCCGATTTGTGTCTGCGGCTGTCGCGTGAGGGCTGGAAAATCAAGCGCATCGACGCCGAAATGACGCTGCACGATGCCGCGCTCACACGATTTTCACAGTGGTGGCGGCGCGCGCGGCGATCGGGCCATGCCTATGCCGAGCATGTCTGGCGACATGGCGCGCAGTCGATCCCAAGCTGGCGGCGGCAAGTGTCGAGCATATTGATGTGGGGTTTGGTAATTCCGGTTGCCGCCTTGGTGCTGATCGTTGCATCGGCACTGCGTTTTCCAACAGGGCTTGTCGCTCTTGCGCTGATTGGCTTGTACCCGTTGCAGGTTGTTCGCATCGCGCGCCGTCAGGCAAAGAGCGGTCGCCCGCAATTTGCGTATGCTGCACTCATTGTCATCGGCAAGTTTGCCGAACTGGGCGGCTTGATGCGCTTCCATTTCGGCCGGTTGCGGGGATATGCGCCGCGTATCATTGAATATAAGGGCGCCGAATGAAGCTCTGGGCGCAAATTGCCGACGACTACCGCGCCAACGGACGCGACTGGACCAAGCCCGGATTTCGTGCGCTGGCCGTGTATCGCTTCGGCGTCTGGCGGATGACCGTAAATCCCAAACTGCTGCGCGCCCCGCTCAGTGTCCTGTATCGCATGGCGTTCCGCCGCTGCCGGAACGTGTATGGAATCGAATTGCCGTATAGCGCCTTGATCGGTCGTGGGGTCATTATCGAGCATCAGGGCGGTATCGTCGTTCACGGCTGCACAACCATCGGTGATGGTTGTACGATCCGGCAGAACTGCACGTTCGGCATTCGCGACAAAAGCGACCTTTCGGCAGCGCCGATCCTCGGCAAAGGGGTCGATGTGGGTGCAGGCGCGGTCATCCTCGGGCGGGTGAGCGTGGGCGACGGTGCGGTCGTTGGTGCCAATGCCGTCGTGCTGTGCGATGTGCCGGCCAGCGCGCTGGCAGTCGGGATTCCGGCAAGAATTGTTGTGCGCGACGCATAGATGTCTTGTTTGCGGTCGGCTTGTCGCGCCGCTAGACATCGGATATGATTGTCTCAAATCCGCTGGCGCTGATCGGTAACACGCCGCTCGTTCGCCTGAATGGTCCGTCGGATGCAACCGGCTGCGAAATCCTCGGCAAATGCGAATTTGCGAACCCCGGCGCGTCGGTCAAGGATCGTGCTGCGCTCTACATCGTCGAGGATGCCGAAGCGACGGGCACGCTGAAACCCGGCGGCACGATCGTCGAGGGAACGGCGGGAAACACCGGCATCGGCCTTGCGCTCGTTGCCAATGCCAAGGGCTACAAGACCATCATTGTCATGCCCGAAACGCAAAGCCGCGAGAAAATGGATACGCTGCGTGCACTTGGCGCAGAACTGGTGCTTGTTCCTGCGGCACCATTCAGCAACCCCGGCCATTTCGTCCACACCTCGCGGCGCATTGCCGAGGAAACGGCAGGTGCGGTGTGGGCCAACCAGTTCGACAATATTGCGAACCGGCGCGCGCATATCGTCGGGACAGCCGAGGAAATCTGGGCGCAGACCGAGGGGAGGGTCGATGGGTTTACGTGCGCGGTCGGCACAGGCGGGACTCTGGCAGGTGTCGGGCTTGGATTAAAAGCAAAGAACGAGAATGTGACCATCGCACTGACCGACCCGCATGGTGCCGCGTTGTTCAATTACTACGCGCACGGCGAATTGAAAGCTGAAGGCAATTCGGTTGCCGAAGGGATCGGGCAGGGACGGATTACGGCCAATCTCGAAGGGGCGCCGATCGACCGCCAGTATCGCGTGTCGGACGAGGAAGGATTGGCGCAAGTCGCGGCATTGCTGCGCGATGAAGGTCTGTGCCTTGGCCTGTCGTCGGGGATCAATGTCGCGGGGGCCATGATGCTCGCGCGCGAAATGGGTCCGGGACATGTAATCGTGACGATCCTGTGCGACACAGGATTTCGTTACTTGTCATCGCTTTACAACGCCGATTGGCTGCGCGCAAAGAGCCTGCCGGTCTTCCCTTGGCTTGAAGCAAATTGAGCCCTATATTTTCGTAATGCCAATGGGTTTTCCTGGACGTCCGCCGACAGCAGGTGAAACGCGCGAGCGGATGCAGCGGGCTCGCGTCGGTCTGACCGGACTTGCAGCAGTCGGCCTGGTCGTAATGATCGCCACAGCGGTGGCGACAGGCGTGCGGCGCAGCGCGACGGAAAATGCGGCAGCCGTCGGCGCGCCTCCCGTCGTCGCGACTGTCGCAGCGCCCGTCACCGACGACTCGTCCGAACCGCTGGCAACGCTCGGCGTGGCGCCCGATAGCAAAGACAATTCCACTCAATCGCCAAAGCCGACAAACTGAAGCCTTTTGCGATCATCGTGATGATGCTTGCCTTGTCAGGTGCCGCAGAACGCCCTCGCGCTACCCTGATGACCGCATTGCCGCTGGTCTGGGGTGAAGGCGATGCCGAAGATATTTTACAAGGGCGCAGCGCGAAGTCCGAGACGCTCACGATTCTTCAAGAAGCAGTCGATGTGCGCGTGATCGATGTCATTTCCCGCCGGACGCTCGGGCGCGATGTTGCAATCATTGCGCAACCGCATCGGTTGTTGCCGACGGAGCTCGTTGCGCTTGATGCATGGGTGCGCGACGGCGGGCGCGCCATGATCTTTGCCGATCCCGAACTTGTCTGGCCGAGCCGCTTTCCGCAGGGCGACAATCGACGCGCGCCGCCGGTGGAGCTGCTCGATCCGCTGTTTACGTATTGGGGCATCGCGCTTGGCGACAGTGATCGCGCCGCGCAGACGATTTCGCTCGACGGGCAAAGCGTTCGGATGATGGCGTCAGGCGCATGGACAGGGCCGAAGGCGTGCAAGGGTGTTGCCCCGCAAATCCTCGATTGTCGGATCGGCAAAGGACGTGTGCTGCTCGTCGGTGATGCCGACATGCTCGACCCCCGTCTATGGCAGCCGGCGGGGGCTGCCAATCCCGAATGGATAGCCGATCAGATTCGCATGCTTGGCGGTGCTCAAACCAGACCACAAAGTCGGACGGCTGCCTTTGCCATCGGCGGTCTTGCCTTGGCGTTGGTCGGAATTGGTCTATTCGTTTGGCGTCAGCGAAGAGAACAGACGTAGAACTGCCAAGAAATAACAATTAAATCCCGTTCTCACCCGTGAAAAACCGTTGTGAACCACTCTATCCCCTGATACGCCTTGGTTCCAACAAGAGGCGGGGACATCTCGACGCGATTCGTTTGGAAACGTTGAAGCATTGGTTTCAGCGCGCGCCGGAGGTTTGCCCACGGGATTGAGGCGATACGTTGGCGGACCGGGCGGTTTTCAAGGGCTATGCGCTTCAGGGCATCGACGCCAAAGGCCGCGTCGCCCTGCCTGCGCCGATGCGCCTGATCGTCGAGGGTCAAAAGGGCGAACGCATGCTTCTGCTGTCCGATGATGACAAGCGTGGCTGCTTGCGTGCGGCAGACTCGAACTGGTCGGACCGGCTTTATGATCGTCTGACTGCCGATGCTGATCGTGCACTTGATGCCGGTAAGCTCGTGGATCGCGAAGACGTGGCCGCCAGCGCCTTCGGTCGCTTCGATGAAGTGCCTTTCGACTCCTCGGGCCGGTTCATCCTGCCGCCGTTCCTGCGCAACAAGGGCTCGTTGACCACCCTCGCTTTTTTTTGGGGTGCGGGCGATACCATCGAAGTCTGGGCGCCCGAAAAATTGCTCGCCGATCCCGATGCCGATGCTGGCAAGAAAGAACGCTGTGCTTGGCTGATGGTAGAGCGAGGGGCATCATGATGGTGGCGCATGTTCCTGTCCTGCTCGACGAAGTGCTGGCTGCCCTCGCGATTGCGTCCGGCGAAAAGCATATTGACGGCACTTATGGTGCAGGTGGTTATTCGCGCGCCATGATCGATGCCGGGGCGCAGGTCGTCGCGTTCGATCGTGATCCCGACGCGATTGCTGACGCCGAGCAGCACGAACGGCTAACCCTGATCGAGGATTGCTTTTCGCGGCTCGACCGTGCGGCACCGGCGGAAGGCGTCGTCCTCGACATCGGTGTTTCGTCCATGCAGATCGACCGCGCCGAGCGCGGGTTTTCGTTCCAGTCGGACGGCCCACTCGACATGCGGATGGAACAGGCCGGGCCAAGTGCCGCCGATTTCGTCAACACCGCGGACGAAGCCGAAATTGCCAATGTCATTTTTGCGCTCGGTGATGAACCGAAATCACGGCGCATTGCCCGCGCGATTGTTGCAGCGCGCCCGCTCGCGACCACGGGGCAACTTGCGCACGTCGTCCGCCGTGCATTGGGCCACAAGGCGCATGAAAAGAAAGATCCGGCGACGCGAACGTTTCAGGCGATTCGGATGCATATCAACCGCGAACTGGGTGAACTGGAAGACGGGCTCGATGCCGCCGAACGCGCGCTGAAACCGGGCGGGCGGCTGGCCGTCGTGACGTTTCACAGTCTCGAAGATCGGCTCGTCAAGAATTTCATGCGCCTGCGATCGGGCAACGAGCCGGCGGGTTCGCGCCATTTGCCGGTGCGCGCCGACGGCCCGAAACCGACGTTTGAACGGGTGGCAAAGCCGATCCGCGCCACCGACGCCGAGATTGCACGCAATCCGCGTGCGCGCTCCGCCACGTTGCGTTCGGCGCGGCGGACGGCGGCGCCAAGCTGGACTTCAATCGAAAGTGCTGCCTCATGATTGTGCAACGTTTCAAAGCCGTGGGCTGGGTCGCAATGGTCGCGATTGCGGCAACGCTGTTGTATCTTATCTCGCTGCAGGTCGCAGTCGAACGCGGCAAGCTCGAAGCCGTGGAAGCACAGATCACTTCGGCACAGCGCGAATTGCGCCAGCTTCAGACGGAAATGGGGACGCGCGCTTCGATGCGTCAGCTCGAGCGCTGGAACGGTGAGGTCCTTGCTCTATCCGCGCCGAAAGCGTCGCAATTCGTCAACGATGGCGCGCAACTTGTGGCACTGGATCTTGATGTCGAACGCGCAACGCCGAATGCACCGCCGCCGGTCATGGCTTCGGTTGCGGTGCCGAGGCCCGTTGACGTCACGGTACCGACGCTGGTTGATGAAATTGTCAACAGAACAATAATTGCAGCGGTAGCATCGCCAACCCCTGTGGCCAAACCAAAAGCGCAGCGCGTGGCGATGATGACAGCTGTTTCGGCACGCGAGATTGCCAAGATCGCAAAACTGGAGAGCCTTCAACGTCCGTGACCACGCTTATCGCACAACCGTTGCGGATTCGCGCCCAAGGCCAGCGACAGGCGTCGCTGGTCGTTGCACATCAGCGGCTGATGCTCATTATGCTGTTGTTTATGGCCGCCGTAACGATGATCGCGTTGCGGTTGGTGTGGCTGTCGATCGCGACGGACGCCAATGCGGCAACGGGGACCGCAAGTCTGATCCCGAAACGCGGCGATATCGTCGATCGCAATGGTGAGGTTCTTGCGCGCACCATCGATGCGTGGTCAATCGGCATCCACGCCAATAAATTGCTGAACGATCCCGAAGACCTGGCGCCGAAACTCGCCGCGCTGATGCCCGAGCGCAGCGAAGCCGAATATCTTGCGATACTGCAGTCGAAAGTGCGCTTTACCTATTTGCGTCGCCGCGCGCTTCCCGATCTGGTTGCCAAGGTCAATGCCCTCGGCGAACCGGCAATGGGCTATGCCCGCGAGCCGGAGCGGCTATATCCGCAAACCACGCTGGCTGCCCATGCGCTGGGATTTACCGATTTCGACGGACGCGGTGTGACCGGTATGGAGCGCGTGCTTGAGGAGCGGCTGACCAATCCGATGACGCGCGGCAAGCCTGTGGCTCTCTCGATCGATTCGCGCGTTCAGGCGGCAATGGAAAGCGAACTTTCAGCGGCGATGGTCGATCAGCAGGCAAAGGGTGCCACCGGGCTAATCCTCGATGTGCATACCGGCGAGCTGGTGTCGATGGTCTCGCTTCCGGTGTTCAATCCGAACAAGCCCGGGCAGGCAAGTGATGACTCGCGCCGGAACAACGTAACGCAGAGCGTTTATGAACTTGGTTCAACATTCAAGGCGCTGACATTTGCCCTCGCCATGGATTCCGGCGTCGTAAATTCGCTTTCGCGGCGTTACGATGCGACCCAGCCGGTCGCGGTCGGGCGGTACCGGATCAAGGACGATCACCCGACTGGCCGCTGGTTGAACGTGCCTGAAGCGCTGGTTCATTCATCGAATATCGTCACGGCGCGCATCGCCGATCAGCTTGGTCGCGAGCGGATGGAAGCCATGTTCCGCAAACTGCATTTCGATACTGCGCCTGACATCGAACTTAAGGAGCGCGGTCGCCCGATCTGGCCGTCGGATTGGGGCCGGGCCACGGTGATGACCTCGGGCTACGGTCATGGGATCGCGGTGACACCGCTCCATTTGGCAAATGCCTATGCGGCACTCGTCAATGGCGGCATCTGGCGGCCATCGACATTGATGAAGATCGAGCCCGGCAAAGCGCCCAAGGGTTCGCGTGTCTTCAGCCAGGGCACGAGCGACAAAATGCGGGCAATGCTGCGTATGGTGGTGGTTGACGGGACGGGGCGCAAGGCCAATGCCGATGGCCTGCGCGTCGGTGGTAAAACGGGGACAGCGGAAAAAGCGGGCGCGGGCGGCTATGCCAAACATTCCACCGTCTCGACCTTTGCCGGCGCTTTCCCGATGGATGCCCCGCGTTACGTCATCATCGTCATGTTCGACGAGCCAAAAGGCAGTGCCGAAAGTGCAGGCCAGCGGACGGCGGGCTGGGTTTCGGCACCCGTCGTCAGCAAAGTCGTGTCGCGGATCGGCCCGCTGCTCGGTGTCACCCCTGATGTGAACCGCGAGATCGATCTGGCGGAAATGACACCGCTCCTGTGGAAACCGAAGGGCGCGCGTTGATGCGTTTGGGGGCGCTTCTCGGCACCGATGCAAGCGCGGTTGTTTCGGGGTTTGCCATCGACCACCGCAAAGTCGCGCCGGGCACTGTGTTCGGTGCATTCAGAGGCGCACGGTTCAACGGCGAGGATTTCATCGTCGATGCCGTCAAAGCGGGTGCCGTTGCCGTCGTGTCATGCGCCGGTCCGCTGGTCGATGGCGCTGTACATGTTACGTCACATGAGCCGCGCCGCGACTTCGCGATACTCGCGGCGAAATATTTCGCGCCGTTTCCGCAGACCACTGTTGCCGTGACGGGCACGAACGGCAAAACATCGACCGTCGAACTGACGCGCCAGCTGTGGCGGATGGCGGGGCATCAAGCCGCAAGCATCGGAACGCTGGGCGTCACCACAGCCGACGAGCGCGTAAGTACCGGGCTTACCACACCGGACATCGTGACGTTCCTGTCGAACATGGCAGGGCTGCGCCGCGAGGGCGTAACGCATGCGGCCTTCGAAGCGTCGAGCCATGGGCTCGACCAGTATCGCACCGAAGGACTGCCCGTGGCGGCAGCGGCGTTTACCAATCTCAGTCGTGATCATCTCGATTACCACGGCGATATGGCAGCCTACTTGACGGCTAAACTACGACTGTTTTCAGAAGTCGTCGATGCTGGCGGGACGGCAGTGGTCTGGCAGGATGACGAGGCATCCGATCGTGTGATCGACCTTGCCCGCGAACGCGGACTGAAACTGGTTGGCGTGGGGACGCGGGGTGGCACACTTCGGCTGCAGTCGCGTGAACCAACGCAATTGGGGCAAAAGCTGGTCGTCGTGCACGAGGGGATAGAATGCGTAGTCAATCTGCCGCTGATCGGCGCTTATCAGGCTGCCAATGCGCTGGTGGCAGCCGGTCTGGTAATTGCGACGGGCGGCGACGTGAAAACCACGCTCACGAATCTCGGCCGCCTTCAGGGGGTTCGCGGGAGGCTGGAACGCGCTGTCATCAGCCGGACGGGTGCGCCGGTCTATGTCGATTATGCGCATACGCCCGATGCGCTGGCCGCCGCAATATCGGCGCTCAAGCCCCATGCCGTCGGACGGCTTATCCTTGTCATGGGGGCAGGCGGCGACCGCGATGTCGGCAAACGTCCCGAAATGGGACTGATCGCTGAGGCGATGGCCGATCGCGTTATCGTGACAGACGACAACCCCAGGGGAGAGGACCCGGCACTGATCCGAGCGGCGATCCTGTCGAAAGCACCCGAGGCGACCGAAATCGGCGATCGTCGTGCGGCCATTGCTGCTGCCATCGCCGAGGCAGGCGGAAACGACATCGTCCTGATTGCGGGCAAGGGTCATGAAACTGGCCAGACCGTGGGCGATCTGGTCCTGCCATTCGACGATGTCGCGGTTGCCCGCGAAGGTGCGGCATGACGATGCTGTGGACCTCGCAAGACATCGCCCATGCAACGGGTGGTCTGGCATCGGCCGACTTTTCGGTCGGTGGTATCGCGTTTGACAGCCGCGAAGTCGGCGCCGGCGATCTGTTTATCGCAATGACCGGCGAGAATGACAACGGTCACCGATTTGTCGATCGTGCTTTTGCAAAAGGTGCTGGCGGCGCAATCGTATCGCAGCCGGTCCCCCATCCCCATGTTCTGGTCGCCGATACGGCGGCCGCACTGAATGCCCTCGGTGTCGCAAGTAGGGCGCGCCTCGGTAAAGAGGGGGCGGCAGCAAGAGTCGCCGGCGTAACGGGCTCAGTCGGGAAGACGGGCACGAAGGAGGCTCTTGCTGCTGCACTCTCGCGGACACCCGATGCGAAAGTTCACCGCTCGGTTAAAAGCTACAACAACCACACCGGTGTGCCGTTAAGCCTGGCACGCATGCCCGCCGACAGTGATTATGGCGTTTTCGAGATGGGCATGAATCATGCCGGCGAGATCGCGGCGCTGACCGCGATGGTTCGCCCGCATGTCGCACTGATCACGGCGATCGCCCCGGCCCATATCGAATTTTTCGAAAGCGAAGCGGCGATTGCCGATGCCAAGGGCGAGATTTTCGCCGGGCTCGAACCTGGCGGGACGGCAATCATTCCGTTCGACAGCCCGCACCGTGACCGCCTCATGGCGCATGCAAGGCCATATGCCGAACATATCCTGACTTTCGGACTGGGCGCGGGTGCCGACGTCCGCGCGCATCAGGCAGTGGCGACAGCGCGCGGCAGTTTGATCACGGCGCGATTACCCGATGCTGAACTGTGCTTCACGGTTGCCCAGCATGGTGCGCATTGGGTTTCCAATGCGCTTGCCGTAATCGCGACGGTGTCGGCGCTTGGCGCTGATCTGGCGGTTGCGGGGCTGGCGCTCGCTGAACTCGAAAGCATTGCAGGGCGGGGTGCACGCTTCACGCTGCCAAATGGCGCAATGCTCATCGACGAAAGCTACAATGCGAATGCCGCATCGATGGCCGCGACGCTTAAGGTGCTTGCGGACGAACCGGCGATACGCCGCATCGCTGTGCTTGGTGAAATGCGCGAGCTTGGTCAGGAAAGCGACGCGTTGCATGCAGGCATTGCGGCGCCGCTGTTGGCCGCCGACGTCGCTTTCGTGTTATTGGTCGGTCGTGCAATGACACCGCTGGCCGAAGAGATTAGAGGAAAAGTCGAGTTTCGCCATGTAGCTGATACGGCTGCAGCAATCGATGCAATGCCCTCGATGATTGGGTCGGGCGATACATTGCTGGTCAAGGGGTCGAACGGTGTCGGTTTGTCGGCTCTCGTCTCCGCCTTGAGGAGCGCCTGATGCTGTATCTTTTCGCCGAATATCTTGGCTTTCCGGGCGTCACGAACCTGCTGCGTTACTTGAGTTTTCGCACCGGCGGGGCGGTTGCAACGGCGCTCTTTCTCGGGCTTTTGATGGGGCCCAAGTTCATTGGTTGGCTTCGCGTGCGCCAGGGCAAGGGCCAACCGATCCGCGAAGATGGACCGCAAACGCATTTCGCCAAGCGCGGCACGCCAACAATGGGCGGGCTGCTGATCCTGACGGCGCTTGGCGTTTCGAGCTTGCTGTGGATGGATTTGCGCAATCCCTATGTGTGGGCGTGCATCATCGTGACGTTTGGCTTCGGTCTGATCGGCTTTCTCGACGATCTCGATAAAGTCCGCAAATCGAGCCACAAAGGCGTGTCGGGCCGTGTGCGCTTGCTGGGCGAATTCGTCATTGCCGGATTGGTTGCGTGGTTGATTACGACGTATAACGGCACCGAACTTTATCTGCCTTTTGTCAGCAACTTCAAGATCGACCTCGGCCCGGCCTATATTGCCTTTGCCGCATTCACGATCGTTGCGTTCGGCAATGCGGTAAACCTGACCGACGGGCTCGACGGATTGGCGACGATGCCGGTGATCATCGCCAGCGTTGCCTTCATGATCATCGTGTATCTGGTCGGGAACGCGAAATTCGCGACTTATCTTGGCATCCCGCATGTCCCCGGCGCGGGGGATCTGGCGATTTTCTGTGGCGCGATTGCGGGCGCAGGACTTGCGTTCCTATGGTTCAATGCGCCACCAGCAGCTGTGTTCATGGGCGATACCGGTAGCCTTGCACTGGGCGGTGCCCTCGGCGCGATTGCGGTGACGGCGCATCACGAAATCGTGCTGGGCATCATCGGCGGGCTGTTCGTGGTTGAGGCGATGAGTGTCATCATTCAGGTCGGCTATTACAAGCGCACGGGCAAGCGCGTGTTCAAGATGGCGCCGATCCACCATCATTTCGAACAGCTCGGCTGGGCGGAGTCGACAGTCGTGATCCGGTTTTGGATCATTGCGATCGTGCTGGCGCTCGCGGGCCTTTCGACGTTGAAGATCCGGTGATCACGTCGCGCACCTGGGCGGGCAAGCGCTATGCGGTGCTGGGACTGGCGCGGTCGGGGCAGGCAACGGTGCGTGCGCTGCTGGCAAGTGGGGCCGAGGTTGTGGCGTGGGATAGTGATGCGGAACGCCGTCATCCCAGCGAAAGCTGGGATCCCATGACGGACGGGAGCGTTTCGGCGTCCGGAGATCCCAGCTTTCGCTGGGATGACGTGTGTGAGATCGATTTGACTGGTTTCACGGCAATTGTCGTTTCCCCCGGCGTGCCACTCAACCGTCATCCGATCGCAGCGCATGCGGCAAAATACGACGTCCCGATCATCGGAGACATCGAACTGTTCGCGCAGGCGCGGGCCGAATTGCCGCCGCACAAGGTCGTCGGGATCACCGGCACCAACGGAAAGTCGACGACGACCGCGCTGGTGCATCACATTTTGAAAGCCGCCGGCGTACCGACGACGATGGGCGGCAACATCGGGCTGCCGATCCTGGGGCAGGCGCCGTTGCCTGACGGCGGGGTCTATGTCCTCGAACTGTCGAGCTTTCAGATCGATCTCACGTTCACGCTCGATTGCGATGTTGCGGTGCTGCTCAACATCACGCCCGATCATCTGGATCGGTATGATGGGTTTAAAGACTACATCTCTGCCAAGCAACGTCTTTTCGACATGCAAGAAACGGGTTCTTCGGTTGTGGTAGTGGAGAGCGAACCTACAAAAGCGATCGCGCGACATCTGAGGGCCACACGAAGCAACCACCCGAAAGGTTGGCCTTATCCTCCGTCTCAAAATGGAGACTGGCTGACACCCTACAAATGGTCGGGAGCTGGACGAGTTCTAGAGGTCGCAACGTTGGAAATGGAACTGAAGCAGCCAGCTTGGCCAAGCCTGCAAGGACCTCACAATGCTGAGAATGCTGCAGCGGCGATTGAGGCGTGCCGCTTCATGTTTCTAACTTTCGCCCAAATCGACGAGGGCCTCCGCACCTACCCCGGCCTCCCGCACCGTATGGAGCGCATCCGCGAGAAGGACGGCGTCCTCTACGTCAACGACAGCAAGGCGACCAATCCGACGTCGACGGCGCCTGGGCTCGCGGCATATCCCGTGATTCACTGGATATTGGGTGGGCAGGCGAAGACCAATGAACTCGACGCCTGCCTCCCGCATCTGGGCCACGTCAAAACCGCGTTCACGATTGGCCGCGACAGTGCGATGCTGGCCAGCATATTGCGCGACAAAGGCGTTGCCGTTGCGCAGAGCATCACGCTCGAACAGGCAGTCAGACGCGCGAGCATTACGGCGAAAGCGGGCGAAACGGTCCTATTGTCCCCCGCCTGCGCTTCGTTCGATCAGTTTCGCGATTTCGAGGACCGGGGCGATCAGTTCCGTGCGCTGGTGGAGGCATTATGACGGCAATCGCACGCGGCACGGCGCGCGTTAAGAAATCGGTCGCGAACCGCCTCGGCCGATCCGACCGGTCGGCGTTCGGGCTGTGGTTCTGGGAAATCGACCGCGTGCTGCTGCTGCTCGTTTTCGTGCTCATTTCCATCGGACTGATTGCGGTGGCGGCGGCCTCGCCATCGGCGGCGGCGCGTTATTCGGGCGGGAATGTTACGGTTGCGCCGCTCAATTATTTCTGGCGGCAGCTGGCATGGGTTTCGCTCGGCATTCCGGTCATGCTCGGCGTGTCGATGCTGCGCGTCCAGCAGGCGCGGCGGCTCGCGCTGTTCGGCGCAGGCGTGTTCAGTGTCCTGCTCGCGATGGTGCCGCTGATCGGGTATGAAGTGAATGGCGCGCAACGCTGGATCAATTTAGGCATCGCGGGCATCGAGCCGTCCGAATTCCTCAAGCCGCTGTTCGTCGTCAGCATGGCGTGGCTGCTGAGCCTGCGTGCGCATGATGAATCGTTGCCAGTCATTCCGGTCAGCGGCGTGCTTGTCGCGCTGATCGCCTTTTTCCTGATGAAACAGCCCGATTTCGGGCAGACGATCATTTTCTGCACAGTCTGGCTGGCGATGCTGATGCTAACGGGCTTGTCTTACCGGATCATGGGTGCGCTCGCGGGCTGTGGTGCAGTGGGTATCGTCGCAGCCTATCTTTTTTACCCGGTCGCGACACAGCGAATCAACAATTTCCTGTTTCAGGCAGGCGATACGTATCAGGTCGATACCGCCTACGCGACGCTGACCGCGGGCGGATTTTTCGGGACTGGCCCCGGTGGCGGCGAAGCGAAATTCCGTTTGCCCGAAGCGCATACCGATTATATCTTTTCGGTAATCGGCGAGGAGTTCGGCCTGTTCGCCTGCATCGCGATTGCTTGTCTGTTCCTTGCGATCGTCGTTCGGGTTTTCGTCAAGCTGCTTGACGAGGAAGACCCGTTCATCGTCCTGGCCGCTGCTGGTTTGACGACTCAGCTTGCGGTGCAGGCGTTGATCAACATGGCGGTGAACGTGAACCTTGCACCGTCGAAGGGCATGACGCTGCCGTTCATCAGCTATGGCGGATCGTCGATGCTCGCGCTGTCGATCGGCTTTGGACTGCTGCTGGCGTTTACGCGGCGAAATCCGTATCTCCGTCGCTCGCCCTATGTCGTGCGGTGGAGCAAGCGGTGAGCATTTCGAAGCATTTCGTTCTCGCCGCGGGCGGCACAGGGGGGCATATGGTGCCGGCGCATGCGCTGGCGGCCGAACTGATCCGCCGCGGGCATCATGTCATGCTGATTACCGACGAACGCGGCGCGAAAATCCCGGGGCTGTTCGACGGCGTTGACGTCCATATGCTGCCGGCCGGGCGTATCACGAAGAACCCGCTGTCGTGGTTCCCCGGCTGGCGCGCAATCCAGCGCGGACGGATGATGAGCTATAATCTCTTCAAGGAATTCGGTCCGTCGGCGGTTGTCGGCTTTGGCGGCTATCCGGCGTTTCCGGCGCTGCTTGGCGCGAAGCGGGGCGGGGTGCCGACGGTGGTGCACGAACAGAATGCCGTGCTTGGCCGCGTCAACCGCATGGTCGGCGGATGGGTCAACGCGATTGCAACGAGCTACCCGGATGTGGAACGGCTGAAGGCAAGCTGGGCGCACAAGACGCATCTTGTGGGGAATCCAGTCCGCGCCGAAGTCATCAGAATACGCGAGCAGGATTTCCCGCCACTCGATGACGATGGTATTTTTCGCATTCTCGTGACCGGGGGGTCGCAGGGGGCCAGCGTGCTGTCGCGCGTCGTGCCCGACGGATTGGGAATGCTCCCGCTGAATTTCCGGCGGCGACTGCAAGTGACGCAGCAATGCCGCGCCGAGGACATCGCTGGCGTGAAAGAGCGCTATGCGCAGCTCGGCATTCCTGCTGATCTTGCGACGTATTTGCCCGATCTGCCCGACCGCTTGAGCTGGTCGCATCTCGTCATCGCGCGGGCCGGCGCTTCGACGATTGCCGAACTCACCGCTGCGGGACGTCCCGCGATCCTGATTCCGCTGCCAAGCGCGACGGACGATCATCAAACCGCCAATGTCCGCGAGATGGTCAACGCAGGCGGGGCACGAGCGATTGATGAGCAGGACTTTACGCCAGTGGAACTGGCCAAGCAGATGCAGAAACTTGGGCTCGACGGGTTGGGCCTCGCCAATGCCGCCAAGCGTGCTTGGAACTGTGGCCGCCCCGATGCAACGCGCCACTTTGCCGATCTGGTCGAAAGCATGGGGCCTGCGCCGATTGGCATGCAGCCCGCGAGTTTCAGACCGGCCTATGCCTCATGAGAGGTGTCGCGACCGATATCGGCACGATCCACTTTGTCGGCATCGGCGGCATCGGCATGTCGGGGATTGCCGAAGTCATGCACAATCTGGGTTACAAGGTGCAGGGCTCCGATGTTGCCGAAGGCTATGTCATCGAGGGATTACGAAAGCGCGGCATATCGGTTGCGATCGGGCACGATGCCGACAATCTGGGCGATGCGGCCGTGGTCGTGACCTCGACGGCGATCAAGCGCGCCAACCCCGAAGTCGCGAGTGCTTACGAGCGCCGCATTCCCGTGGTGCGCCGCGCGGAGATGCTCGCCGAACTGATGCGCTTGAAATCGACGGTCGCGGTCGCGGGCACGCACGGGAAGACCACAACGACCAGCATGATCGCCGCGATGCTCGATGCGGGCGGCGTCGATCCTACGGTGATCAACGGCGGGATCATCAACTCTTACGGATCGAATGCGCGACTAGGCGCGAGCGACTGGATGGTGGTCGAGGCCGACGAAAGCGACGGCAGTTTCCTGCGGCTCGATGGGACGATTGCCGTTGTCACCAACATCGATCCCGAACATCTGGATCACTACGGATCGTTCGACGCGGTCAAAGATGCTTTCGTCGAATTCATCGAGAACGTGCCATTTTATGGGGCGGCCGTGCTCTGCCTCGATCACCCCGAAGTGCAGGCGCTGCTGCCGCGTGTGCGGGACCGGCGGATCGTGACTTATGGCTTCAGTGCGCAGGCCGACGTTCGTGGCGTGAACGTGATGCCGGGTGCAGGCGCTAACCGCTTCGAGGTGATCATCCGCCACCGCGACGGATCGGCGCGCAGCATCGAGGATATCGTACTGCCGATGGCCGGGCGGCATAATGTCCAGAATGCGCTGGCGGCGATCGCAGTGGCGATTGAACTCGGCCTCGACGATGCGACAATCCAGAAAGGATTTGGCGCGTTCGGCGGGGTCAAGCGCCGCTTCACCAAAGTCGGCGAAACCGGTGGTGTTACGATTATCGACGATTATGGCCATCATCCGGTCGAGATCAAAGCCGTCCTGTCGGCAGCGCGTGAAGGCGTCGAGGGTCGTGTGATCGCGGTCGTTCAGCCGCACCGCTATTCTCGGCTGGGCGGGCTGATGGATGAATTTGCGCAAGCATTCAATGATGCCGATGTGGTTTATGTTGCGCCCGTTTACGCAGCTGGCGAAGCTCCCGTCGAGGGCGTCAGCGCGGCGGCTCTGGTCGATCGTCTGAAAGCGCGGGGACACCGCGCGGCGGCAGAAATTGCCGATGCCGATGCACTGGCGACGGCGCTGGCGAGCGAGGCAGTTGCGGGCGATATGGTTGTCTGTCTGGGCGCTGGCGACATCACGAAATGGGCGGCCGGCTTGACCGAAGCGATCGCCACGGTGCGGGGATGATGATCGATCTCGCGCCGACCGCCGTTCGCGGTAAGCTCACCGCCAACGCGCCACTTGCGCCGCTGGTCTGGTTCAAATCGGGCGGCCCGGCTGACCAGCTGTTCGAGCCGGCCGATCTAGCGGACTTGCAGGATTTCCTTGTGGCAACCCCCGACACTGCAATCTGGCCACTGGGTCTTGGTTCGAACCTGATCATCCGCGACGGCGGCGTGCGCGGGGTTACGGTTCGGCTCGGCAAGGCCTTTGCGGCAATCAAAGTCGATGGCAATCGCCTCACGTGCGGTGCGGGAGCGCCCGGCATATCGGTTGCCAGCGCCGCGCGCGATGCAGGCGTCGCTGGTCTCGAATTTCTGCGCGGTATCCCGGGTACGGTCGGCGGGGCTGTGCGGATGAACGCCGGTGCCTATGGCCGCGAGGTTGCCGACATTCTCGTCAGCGCCGACTTCGTCTTGCCGTCGGGCGACGTGCAGACGTTGGCCGTCGATGACCTGCGTTTTACCTATCGCCATTCGGAATTGCCCGAAGGCGCGATTGTTGTTGCGGCGACCTTTGCCGGTGTCCCCGGCGCGCCTGCGATCATTGGCGCGGAGATGGACCGGATTGCCGCCGAGCGTGAAGCGTCGCAACCGCTGCGCTCACGGACGGGCGGATCGACGTTCAAAAACCCTGACGGGCACAAGGCATGGGCACTAGTAGATGCAGCTGGCTGTCGCGGACTGCGGCGTGGCGATGCACAGGTTTCAGAGAAGCATTGCAATTTCCTGCTCAATCTCGGTTCGGCAACCAGTGCGGATATCGAAGCGCTGGGCGAGGAAGTCCGTGACAAGGTCGCGAGGCATTCGGGCGTAACGCTCGAATGGGAAATTCAGCGGATCGGTGAAGCTAAATGAAAGTCGCGGTTCTCATGGGCGGATGGTCTGCCGAACGCGAAGTGTCGCTGACGAGCGGGAACGGTATTGCCGATGCCTGCGAACGGCTGGGTCATGAAACGGTCCGCATCGATATGGACCGAAACGTCGCGCAGGTGCTGGCGGCGGTCCGCCCCGACGTCGTTTTCAATGCGCTGCATGGAACGCCCGGCGAAGACGGCACAGTGCAGGGTATGCTCGATTTGATGGGGATCAAATATACCCATTCGGGGCTCGCTACGTCGGTGATCGCGATCGACAAGCAGCTGACCAAGCAAACGCTCAGCCCGCACGGTATCCGCATGCCGGGGGGCCATGTCGTGAAATCCGAAAGCCTTTATCTCGGCGATCCGCTGCCGCGGCCGTACGTGCTCAAGCCGGTCAACGAGGGATCATCGGTCGGCGTGGCGATCGTAACGGTCGAGAGCAATTACGGCTCACCGATCGGTCGTGATACCGCAGGGCCTTGGCACGATTTCGACGAGTTGCTTGCCGAACCGTTTATTCGCGGGCGGGAACTGACAACCGCTGTGATCAGTGAGCGTGCTCTGGCCGTGACCGAACTAAGGCCCAAGAGTGGCTTTTACGACTATGATTCCAAATATACTGACGGCCTGACGGAGCATAGCTGCCCGGCCAATATTCCTGATGACATTACGCAGGGCTGTCTCGACATGGCGCTGAAGGCGCACCGCGTTCTCGGTTGCAGGGGAACGTCGCGATCCGATTTCCGCTGGGATGATGAAAAGGGCGTCGAGGGGCTGTTCCTGCTCGAAGTGAACACGCAGCCGGGGATGACGCCGCTAAGTCTTGTCCCCGAACAGGCAAGATATCTCGGCATTTCCTATGACCAGCTGGTACAGACGATATTGGACGACGCACGATGACGGCTGCTGCAACGATCAAACGGGGGAGGCGTCCCGCCGCAAAGCGTGGCACGCGCGGCAAAAAGGCACCGTCCATGCTGACGCGTGCGATCGGGGCCATTCCGATCAGCGCCGCGACGTGGCAGCGGCTGGCGACATGGACAATCCTGGCGACTGCAAGCGGCGCGATCATTGCCATTGCGCTGATGCTCGGCGTTCCGGGCTATATCGGCGGGCAGATAGCCGAAGGCGTCGGCCGTGCGGGCTTCGCCGTTAAACGTGTCGAAGTCACAGGCATTGACCGCATGGAGCGCCTGACGGTTTACGCCGTTGCGCTCGACCAGAATTCGCGTGCCATGCCGCTCGTCGACCTGAACAAGGTCCGCGAACAATTGCTGCAATATGGCTGGATCAAGGATGCGCGCGTTTCGCGGCGGCTCCCCGACACGCTGGTCGTCGACATCGTCGAGCGCAAGCCGGCAGCGGTCTGGCAACATGGCGGGCAGCTGTCGCTGATCGATCAGGGCGGCATTGTTCTCGAACCCGTTGCGCTCGATGCGATGCCCGATCTGCCGCTGGTGATCGGGCCCGATGCGAACGTGCAGGCGACCGAATTGACCGAATTGATGACGCATGCGCCGCGGCTTAAACCAATGCTGGCAGGGGCAACCTGGGTCGGCGGACGGCGATGGGATTTGAAGTTTCAATCGGGCGAAGTGCTGGCGCTGCCCGAAGGCGAGAAAGCTTCGGCGATCGCGCTCGACAAATTTTCGGCATTGGACGGAAAGGACGGATTTCTCGGTCGCGGTTTCGTGCGTTTCGACATGCGCGATCCGTCGAAAATGTTCGTGCGCGTCGGCAAGAACAAACCGGCAATCGACAAGCCGACCGAGAATGCCGAAAGCAATGATGGAGGGGAAGCATAATGGCCGCACCGCGCCGCGAAAATCTGATCACCGCGCTTGATATCGGTTCATGGAAAGTTTCGGCGCTGATTGCCGAACGTGGCGAGCAGGGCGAACTGACGGTGCTCGGCACCGGGCAGCGTGAAAGCAAGGGCGTCCGTCGCGGCTACATCGCCGACATGGACCTCACTGAAAAGGCCGTGCGCGAAGCGGTCGAGCAAGCCGAGCGGATCGCCGGGATCAATATCGAAGACGTCTGGGTGAGCTTTTCTGCGGGCGGGCTGATCAGCGATATCGCTTCGGTCGAAGTCGAACTTGGCGGGCATCGGGTGGAACAGGACGATATCGACGAATTGCTCGCCGCCGGGCGCCGATCGATCGATCCTGAAGGACGGATGGTGCTTCACGCGCAGCCAACTCTGTATACGCTCGATGGGCTGAAAGGCGTCAAGAAGCCGCTTGGCCTTCACGCCGACACGCTGGGCGTCGATATCCATGTGGTCGCGGCTGACGGGTCTCCGGTGCGCAATCTCGATCTTTGCGTCCGGTCGGCGCATCTCGAGGTGAAGTCAATCGTTGCCTCACCGGTCGCAACCGGGATGGCTTGCTTGTCGGAGGAAGAACGCGAGCTGGGCGTGGCACTGGTTGAGATCGGCGCGGGCGTGACGAACGTGTCGCTGTTTGCAGGCGGCCTGCTGGTCGGGCTGACATCGATCCCGTTTGGCAGCAATGACATTACCGATGACATCGCAAGTGCGTTCGGCACACGGCGCACGCAGGCCGAGCGGATGAAGTGCTTTTTCGGATCGGCAACCGCGTCCCCACGCGACAATCACGACATGCTCGAAGTCGCACCGCTTTCGACTGACGAAGAACCTGGCGAAACCGCACGTATTACACGGGCTGCGCTGATAACGGTGATCCGCCAGCGGCTCGAGCATCTAATGGGCGAAGTCGGCAAAGCGCTAAAGGAACTGGGCTTTACAGGGCCCGTAGGGCGACAGGTCGTGCTAACCGGCGGCGGTGCCGAACTCAAAGGACTTGCTGACTATGCGCAAGGGACACTCGGCCGTGCGGTCCGCATCGGCCGACCGCGAAATATCGTCGGGTTGCCCGAGGCACATAGCGGGCCGGGCTTTGCAACGCTCGCTGGACTGATCCATTATGCCGCGTCGGATCCGGTCGATCTGCGGGCCATCGTCGCTCACGGGCAGATGGTCACGCGCATGCCGGTCAGCGGGTTTATGTCACGGATGATGGCTGCATTTCGCAGCGGATATTGAAAAAGTTAACAAAAAGCATTGGGTCGTAAATTTTTATAGTGAATCGGCGAATCGAATAGTGCACTAGTAGCGCATTGGTTTCTGGGGAGCGGCCATTATCCGCTTGCAATGTCGAAGGGGACATGAAGATGAGCATCGAATTTCTTGCACCTGAAGTGGACGAACTGCGGCCGCGGATTAGCGTGATCGGCGTCGGCGGCGCGGGCGGCAACGCGATTGCCAACATGATTGCGTCGAACGTGCAGGGGGTCGACTTCATCGTCGCCAACACCGACGCGCAGGCGCTGAACACGAGTTCGGCCGAGCGCCGCATTCAGCTGGGCCTGAAAATCACGCAAGGTCTGGGTGCCGGATCGCGCCCCGAAATCGGCAAAGCGGCGGCGGAAGAAACGATCGATCAGGTCGAACGCGCGCTTGAGGGCGCGCACATGTGCTTTATCGCAGCTGGCATGGGCGGTGGCACTGGCACGGGCGCAGCGCCCGTTATCGCCAAGGCCGCGCGGGATCGCGGTATCCTGACCGTCGGTGTCGTCACCAAACCATTCAGCTTCGAAGGATCGCGTCGCCAGAAAGCAGCTGATGCGGGGATCGCAGAACTGCAGAAGCACGTCGACACGCTGATCGTCATTCCGAACCAGAATCTGTTCCTGATCGCCAACCCCTCGACAACGTTCAAGGAAGCGTTCCAGATGGCCGACGAAGTCCTGCAGCAGGGCGTTCGCGGGATCACCGACCTGATGGTCATGCCGGGTCTGATCAACCTCGACTTTGCCGACGTGCGTTCGGTGATGAGCGAAATGGGCAAGGCGATGATGGGCACCGGCGAAGCATCGGGCGACAACCGCGCGATCGAAGCCGCTGAAAAGGCGATCGCCAATCCGCTGCTCGACGGTGTCTCGATGAAAGGTGCCAAGGGCGTCATCGTATCCATCGTTGGCGGTGAGGACATGCGCCTGATGGAAGTCGACGAAGCGGCGAGCCACATCAAGGAACTGGTAGATCCCGACGCGAACATCATCTGGGGCTCGGCGTTCAACAATGATCTGGAGGGTCGCATCCGCGTTTCAGTTGTCGCCACGGGAATCGAAGCCGAAGAAGCGACCATGCCCGAGCCCGCGCGCGTTTTCGCATTTCCCGGGTTCAAGGCAAAGACGGTGGACGCACCCGCGCCTGTCGTTGCGACAGCCGCCAAGATCGCCGAGGAACCGCCGCTTGTGCTGACGCCGCCGGAAATGCAGTCGGCTGTAGGGGTTGCTGAACCCGGTGCCACGGTCGGCGACGATGATCTTTTGCTCGACACGCCGGTTGACATTGAAGCCGCAGCATCCGCCGAAAGTGATGAACTTTTGCTCGAAGCGGAAGCCGAAGCTGCGCCTGCAGCCGCTGTGTCGTTTGATGACACCAACCCGAGCGTCGGGAGCCGATGGCTTGCGCCTGATCCGGTCCGGGTGACCGAGGACGCCAAGCCAACAATTCCGGGCGGCGGCACGTTGTTCGAGCGTATGTCGAACATGGCACGAGGGGCAGCAAAGGTGGAGCCGGACACCGATGCAAAAGATCCGCTCGACATTCCGCGTTTCCTTAATCGCCAAAATAATCAGTAGCGCATTGGATCCGGTGAAAACCGGGGCCACGTTTGTCGGTTCGTTGCGTCGTCTCGGCGTGACGTCCGTCCATTACGCTTGCCCGACGGATTGGCGACCCTATTTTGGTGCGAGATGATATTGCGATACACACTCTTGCTGGTATTGAGCACTACCGCTTGCGGACCGGCTTTCGGGCAAACGGTCCAACCCATTCCAGGAATCACGGCGCCTGATTCTGCCAATATGCTTTCGGTGCATTTGCGCACGCTGGCAGCAAATCCACGAAACCTCTCGGCGCTGCTTGGTGCGGGACAAGCGGCGATCGATGTCGGCGATCCGAATGCCGCGCTCGGTTTTTTCTCGCGTGCCGATGAAGTAAGTCCAGGCAACGCGCGCGCAAAAGCAGGGTTGGCGTCTGCGCTTGTTCTGTTGGAAAAGCCGGATGAGGCGCTGCGCGTTTTCGGTGAAGCCATGTCGCTTGGGATTGCTGAAAGCGAGATCGTCAAGGATCGCGCGCTTGCTTATGATCTGCGTGGCGACAACCGCCGGGCTCAGCGCGATTACGTTGTCGCGATGCGCCGCAGCACTGACGACGAAGTGACTCGGCGCTACGCGCTCTCGCTGGGCATTTCGGGCGATCGCGCACAAGCACTGACGATCCTCGACCCGTTGTTGCGCAAACAGGATCAGGCGGCGTGGCGGGCGCGCGCGTTCGTGCTTGCAATGAACAATGATGTTCCCGGTGCAAATGTTGTGGCGCGGCAGGTGATGCCGGCGAGTCTGGCGGCGACGATGGCTCCGTTTCTGGCACGCCTCGCGACGCTTAATCCTGCTGAGCGGGCGCACGCCGTAAATTTCGGGACGATGCCGTCCGATGGACAGACATTTGCATCGGTACAGATCGGTGATCCGTTCAAGCCGTTTGGCACAGCGTATCCTGGCGCGGGCGCAGGCGCAGGGTTGATCCCATCGGGTGCGCCGTTGGGGCGACCGGCAGATGTAGCGCCATCGGTTGCACCGAAAGTAGCGCCTGGTTTTACGAAAAGTCCGTCGGCTCGGCTCGGCACGCGCATCGGCACCCGCGTGGCGTCAGTTGATCCTGCCAGGCTTCCGCCCGAAGCGCGGGGCGAAGTTGCCAGTGTCACGCGCGTCGCCGCAATGACGGCACTACCGCCGCCCGACACTGTCGGCGTCGTGCCGCGTGTGACGTCGAACACGACGACCGACTCTGGCTTATCGAAGACGACTATGGTTCCGCTGCCCCCCGCACCGGTAATGGAGGCTGATCCCGGCGTTGCCCAATTGAAAACAGTGACTGTGGGGCCGCCCGCCGAACCTGCGACGGGGCCACTGGCAGTGTTTGAGGTCGGGCCTGCTGCGCCCGCTGCCGTACCCGTCAGCCGACTGGCGTCCATCCTGTCGGGGATCGAGCCTGAACCGGAGTCGGCACCCGTTGCCTTGCCAACTGCTGCCGAAATCCGCGCAAACCAGCGTGCGATCGCGCGTAAAGCAGCTGTTGCGACCGAAGCTGCGGCGGCTGCGCAGCTTGCAAAGGACGAGAAGGCAAAGGCGGGAGCTGCTGCAAAAGCCAATCCGGCTCGGATTTGGGCGCAGGTTGCCACCGGCAGCAATGTGCGTGGGCTGGGGCTTACGTGGCGCAAGATCCGCGAAGCGAACGAAAAGCTTTTGAAACCCTACGGCGGCTTTAGCATCCCCTATCGCGCGACGAACCGCGTCCTGGTCGGGCCGCTTCGGTCATCTGAGGATGCACGTGCGCTGGTCACCGCATTGGGTAAGGCCGGCGTGTCAGCGTCGACTTTCAGTAGCGAGGCCGGGCAGGAGGTTATGAAGCTCGGCGCGAAATGACGATGCGCGCGGCTTATGCTTGCGATCCTGCGCTCACCCGGGGTCGGCTGCACTTTGAAACACTCGGCGAACTGCGCGGACCGCGGACGGCATTTCAGCGTGATCGCGACCGCATCATTCATTCGATCAGTTTCCGGCGGTTGCGCCATAAGACGCAAGTGTTCGTCGCGCCCGATGGCGATCATTTCCGCGTACGCCTGACGCACAGCCTCGAGGTTGCTCAGATCGCGCGGACGATGGCGCGATCGCTGGGGCTCAACGAAGACCTGACCGAAGCCTTGGCACTTGCTCACGACATCGGCCACCCGCCGTTCGGGCATGCAGGCGAATATGCGCTCAAGGCAGCAATGGCCGACGTCGGCGGTTTCGATCACAATGCACAAACGATGCGCGCCCTGATGGTGATCGATGCGCCATATCCGCGCTGGCCGGGGCTCAATCTCAGCTGGGAGATGCTGGAAGGGCTTGCCAAACACAACGGACCAGTCTTGGACCCAAACTGGGCGATGGCGGAAGCCGACGCCATGTATCCGCTCAATCTGACAAGCCACCCTTCGCTAGAGGCGCAGATTGCTGCTGTGTCTGACGACATTGCGTATGATAATCACGATATCGACGATGGGCTGCGTGCAGGCATACTCGAACGCGACGCGTTGCTCGCGCTGCCGTTCGTTGCGGCGCGATGGGATGCAGTGAAGCGTCGCTATCCCGATGTCAGCGATGCGCGTCTGTTGCCCGAGCTGATCCGCGTGCAGATCGGTGTGATGGTCAACGACGTCCTGGTCGAGACGCGTGCGCGCATATCGGAAGCTGGCGTATCGCGCGTTGATGAGGTTCGCGCCGCCGGAAAGCCGCTGGCAGGTTTCTCTCCCGCAATGCAGGCCGACGAGCGCGCGCTCAAAACGTTCATGTACGCCAATCTTTATCATCATCCGCGACAGGTGGCCGTGGCCGAACTGGCGAGCGAAATTATCACAGGCCTTTACGCTGCCTATGTCGCCGATCCCACAACGCTTCCCGAGAGCTGGCGCAGCTTGCTGCCGGATGCCGAGCCGGCCCGCAGTCGTCATATCGGGGATTTTATCGCCGGGATGACGGACCGCTATGCCGCCGCGCGCTACCGCGAACTGGTGGGGCCGGTCGACCTGCCCGACGGTTTCTGAACGAGGCACTTACTGCCAGAGTGTCGCTTCCGTCCGACCAGCAAGGCATAGTCGGATGATAGGACTTCGATACAGCGGGCGAAACAGCCTTTTCGCAACACGCGTCGAACGAATTCCCTCAAATGAAACCCAACGAGTTACAGCCGCTTCGCAACAAATTTGGAATGCGATGAAGCACGCGTTGACACACCAAGCAATGAAACGCAGTGATAAGACGCGGCTGCTAAGGCGTCGAATCGAACGGGCGGGTAAATTCAAAGGTGTGATGAATCACCCAAAGACTGAACGACGTAAACTGATTCTGGGGCGGGCATCTGCGCCACTACCTGAAACACCATCCCAATGACCCAACCCCCACACATCATTATCACAGGAGCCTCCGGCCTCGTCGGCGGCCTGCTCGCCGTGCGGCTGAAGGACCAAAACCTGACCGCCATCGGTCGGCGCCCCGTCCCCGGCATCGCTGATCAGCGCATTGCCCCCGTCGCGGAATGGCCTGCGCTGGTGGCGACGCTTGCGCCCGATGTTGCCATTTCCACGCTCGGCACCACTTTCCGTGTGGCGGGGTCTGAAGATGCGTTTGCGGCGATTGATCATGATGCCGTGGTTGCTTTTGCGCGCGCCGCCAGGGATGCGGGGACGCGACAGTTTATTATGGTGTCGTCGGTTGGTGCGGGGGGAGCGAGTTTTTACCTGAAGACCAAGGGGCGGGCCGAGGCGAGCGTGCGGGCGATGGACTTTGGGCGCGTCGATATTTTCCGGCCCGGGCTGTTGCTCGGCAAAAGAGCGGGAGAGGCGCGGCCAGTCGAGCGGTTGTTCGCCGCGCTCGGCCCGCTAACCAATGCGCTGACCCCGCGCGCGTTTGATCACTATCGCGCGATCGCGGCGGACGGTGTTGCGATGGCGATGGCGCGGGTGATCGGGGCGCGTGAAGACGGCGTATTCCTGCACCATAATCGTGACATGTTGCGCGCATAGGGTGTGACATCGGCGTCGTGCGTGATTATGCGTCGCAGCTATGGCCGACCAGACTCCGCTCGAAGCTTTCAAGGCTGTCCTTACCGGTACCGCGCGGGCTATTGCGCATGAGGCCGAGGTCGAACTGGCGTTCACGGCCGATGCGCCGACGCAAGTGGGCAAGAACATCAAAGTACCGATGCCGGGTCGCGCGCTGCCGCCCGAACAGGTTGCCGAAGCACGCGGCTTTGCCGATGGGTTCGCGCTCCGGCTGCGGCACCATGATGCAGGCGTTCATGCCCGGCTCGCTCCGACGCCCGTCATTGCTCGCGCCGTATTCGATGCTGTCGAGAGTGCCCGTGTCGAAGCGCTCGGATCGCGCGGGATGGCGGGGGTGCGCGCGAACCTGAACACCGCGCTCGAAATGCGGATGCGGTCCGACCCGATTGCACGGGCGAAAGCAAAGGACGAAGTGCCGCTGTCGACGGCGGTGTCACTCCTGTTGCGAGAGCGGCTGACGGGCCAAGCACCGCCGGTCGGTACGGACGCAGGATTGGCGTTGGTCCGCGACTGGATCGAGCAGGCGGGCGGCGCGGACATGGATGCGCTCGGGCTGGTACTCGATGATCAGGCGGCATTTGCATCGCTTGCGACCAAATTGCTCGAGGATTTGCAGCTTATCGAAGGCGACATGGTTCCCGATGACGAGAACGACGACGGCGACGACGACGGCGAAGAGGATGGCAAGGACGACACTGATTCAGGCGACGATGACAGCGACGGCGCGGGTCAGGTCGAGCAGCGCGGTGAGAGCGAAACGTCCGAGGACTCGGAAGGAGAAGGCGAGACCGACAGTCAGGAATCTGCTGACGACGACATGGCAGACGGCAGCGATGGCGAGCAGGATGGCATGCTGCCCGTCCGCCCCAATCGCCCGCCCGCCGACCTGACGCCGGGGTTCGATTACAAAGCGTGGACGACGGCACATGACGAAGTGATTGCCGCCAACGAGCTTTGTGACGCCGATGAGTTAGTACGGTTGCGGCAGTATCTCGATCAACAACTCGTCCATCTGCAGGGCGCCGTCACGAAACTTGCCAACCGGCTGCAACGCCGCCTGATGGCGCAACAGAACCGTTCGTGGGATTTCGATCAGGAAGAAGGGATGCTCGATGCCGCACGGCTGGCGCGAATCGTGACATCGCCGGGGCACTCGCTGAGTTACAAGGTAGAGCGCGAGACCGAGTTCAAGGATACCGTCGTCTCGCTGTTGATCGACAATTCGGGGTCGATGCGCGGACGGCCGATTTCGATCGCAGCAATCAGCGCAGATATCATGGCGCGGACGCTCGAACGCTGCGGAGTAAAGACCGAAATTCTGGGCTTTACGACGCGGGCATGGAAAGGCGGGCAGGCCCGCGAGACGTGGCTGGCGGCAGGACGGCCCCCCTTGCCTGGGCGGCTCAATGATTTGCGGCACATCGTTTACAAGCCGGCCGATGCGCCGTGGCGGCGCGCGCGGACGTCACTCGGCCTGATGATGCGCGAGGGGTTGCTCAAGGAAAACATCGACGGCGAAGCGCTGCTGTGGGCGCACAGCCGCCTGATCGCGCGACCCGAAGAACGCAAGATCCTGATGGTGATTTCGGATGGTGCGCCGGTCGATGACTCAACGCTATCGGTGAACAGTGGGTCGTATCTCGAAAAGCATCTGCGCCAGGTGATCGGATGGATCGAGAACAAGTCGCCGGTGCAGCTTGTCGCGATCGGCATCGGTCACGACGTGACGCGCTATTATGCAAAAGCCGTGACGATCATGGATGCCGACCAGCTGGGCGGCACGATGGTCGAACAGCTGGCGGGGCTGTTCGATCTCGACGATTAGGCGGCTTCGGCAACAAGCAGCTTGTCGATTTTTCGCCCGTCCATATCCATGATTTCAAAGCGGTACCCGCCAAGCGCAAAATGATCGCCCACGCTGGGCAGGCGCTTGAATTCGGCGAGCGCAAGCCCTGCGACCGTCGCATAATCGCGGTTATCCGGAAGTGTAATCCCGATTCTTTCGGCAAGTGTGTCCGCCGGTAGCCAGCCCGAGACGAGCAGACTTCCGTCGTGGCGTTCGACCAGCGGGGGATCGGTATCGTTATCGTGATCCGATACAAAGTCGCCGGCAATGGCGGCCAACAGATCGGCAGGCGTTACGATGCCTTCGAGATGTCCATATTCGTCATGCACCATCGCCATCGGCACGTCAGCACGGCGCAATGCTTCGAGTGCATCCATGGCATCCACCTGATCGGGCACGATCGGCGCTATTTTCATGAGCGCACGCAAGTCAATGTCGGCACCATCGACGAGTTTTGCGACGATGTCGCGTGCCTGAACGACGCCGATTATCCTGTCGACCGATCCTTCGGCGACGAGCATGCGGCTGTGCGGAAGAGTTCGAAGCACATCGAGCAGGGCTTCGCGGTCGGCATCGGCATCAATCCAGTCAAGCTCGGTACGTGGTGTCATCACTTCGCGGACCGGGCGGTCGGCGAGGCGGACGACGCCCGATATGATCGCTCGTTCGGATTCCTCGATGACCCCCGACTTGCTGGCTTCGGCGACGATCAGGTGAAGTTCTTCGGCCGTCACATGGCTTTCCGACTCACGGTTCATGCGGAGCAAGCGGAAGATGAGTGCACTCGTCCGGTCGAGAAGCCAGACGATCGGCCCCGTTGCCATCGACAGCCAGACCATCGGTCGCGCGACGGCAGCCGCAATTGGTTCGGGCGCACGCAACGCGAATTGCTTGGGCACCAGTTCGCCGACAATCAGCGATATATAAGTCGTGAGACCGATCACCAGCGCAAAGCCGAGCGTCGCGGCGAGTTCGGGGTCAAAACCGAGTTTCGCGATACGTTGCCCGGTCGGCCCGCCAAGACTGGATCCGGAATAAGCGCCGGCAATAATGCCGATGAGCGTAATGCCGATCTGCACCGTCGACAGAAACCGCCCGGGGTCGGCATGGAGTCCCAGCGCGATACGCGCACCCGTACTGCCCTTGCGCGCCATTGCTTCTAGCC
Source organism: Sphingomonas sp. (assembly GCA_043737475.1). Classification (GTDB taxonomy): domain Bacteria; phylum Pseudomonadota; class Alphaproteobacteria; order Sphingomonadales; family Sphingomonadaceae; genus Sphingomonas_O. The sequence goes on along the minus strand of JAYTAP010000087.1, from coordinate 6,484 downwards.
GCGGGCGGCGCGCCGAAACAATTGCCAGTTCGGACATTGCAAACACGCCGTTAAGCATGACAAGCGCCACGATGATCGCGACGTCGGTCCACGGATAAGGTTGAAGGAGATCGGATGGCGTCACGGGCGCACTCAGTAATGATGACATTCTGTCGTTTGCACAACAGGCAGATCATGACCGGTTCAGGCCGGATGGGGAACTATCCGGTCTATTCACAGGTTTAATCGTCAAAAGATCAAGGGAGCATAACATGATATCGAAGCTTACAAGTGCAGCGCTGATTAGCGGACTGCTTGCCACTACGGCGTGCGTCACCAATCCTGAAACCGGAAATCGCACGATTTCAAAAGCGGCAATCGGCGGCGTCGGCGGCGCTGCGGCAGGCTTGCTGCTCGGTGATCTTCTTGGCGGCCGCAACGACCGGACCGAAAAGATTGTTGGCGCGGGCATCGGTGCGATCGCGGGTGCCGGGATCGGCGCCTATATGGATGCGCAGGAACGCAAGCTCCGCGCGCAGACTGCGGGGACCGATGTTCAGGTGACACGCGACGGCGATAACCTGTTGCTCAACATGCCAGCGGGGGTCACATTTGCCACCAATCAGTCGGCGATACAGCCACAGTTCCGCACGACGCTCGATCAAGTTGCGCAAACGCTGTCCTCGTATGAAAAGACATATATCGACGTATATGGTCATACTGATTCAACCGGAAATGACGGCATAAATCTCCCGCTCTCGCGGGATCGGGCGCGTTCGGTTGCCGATTATCTATCGTCGCGCGGCGTGCAATCGGCGCGTGTTGCAACGCAAGGGTTTGGTGCGAGCCAGCCGGTGGCCGATAACACGACCGAAGCAGGCAAGCAGGCGAACCGCCGCGTCGAGATCAAGATCGTGCCCGTTCGCGAAGCCGATATGCGGAGCTAACGCCGCGCGGTAAAAAAGTCTCGAAGCAGCGCCGCCGATTCGGCTTCACCCAGTCCTGCGGTGATGTCGGGTCGGTGGTTGCATGTCGGATGCGAAAAGATGCGGGCACCATTTTCGACTCCTCCGCCTTTGGGATCGGAAGCCGCATAATAGAGCCTAGCGATACGGGCGTGCGCGATTGCCCCCGCGCACATCGCGCAGGGCTCGAGCGTCACCCACATATCGCAATCCAGGAGGCGATCCGTTCCAAGTATCGAGCAAGCGGCGCGGATGGCCACGATCTCGGCATGCGCTGTCGGATCGTTCCCGATGCGCGTGGCATTGGCAGCGGACGCGATGAACTCGCTTCCGTGCATGATGACGGCACCGACGGGGACTTCGCCAATAGATGAGGCTTGTTCTGCAACTTCGAGAGCGCGGCGCATCGGTTCGGGAAGCGGGAAGGACATCGGCTGAGCTTAGACCACGACAAGCGGTTGACGAAAGCAGCGATTGGGGTTAGGCGCGCCCTCTTTCCGAAACACAGAACATTCAGGATTATCACGATGTCGCGCATCTGCGAATTGACCGGCAAGGGTCGTATGGTTGGTAACAACGTCAGCCACGCCAATAACAAGACCAAGCGCACTTTCCTGCCCAATCTGCAGAATGTCACGCTGATGTCGGACACGATGGGTGAATCGGTGAAGCTTCGCGTTTCGACGCACGGGCTGCGTTCGGTCGAACATGTTGGCGGCCTCGACAACTGGCTCGCTAAAACGAGCGATGACAAGCTGAGCCTGAAGGTTCGCCGCCTGAAGCGTGCCATCGCCAAAAAGGCTGTTGCCGTCGCCGCTTAATCAAGCGCGAATTTGAGCAGCAATGTCCGCTGCCAGCGCATGAAATTATTGTCCGATACCAGCCAGACAATCGGTTTGCCGTTTTCAACGCTCACTGAAATACCTTCGAAGTTCTCGGTAATGATCGGTGCATCAAAGCGCGCAATCGACGTTCCCCGAAACACGCCCACCGGATTGTTGCCGATCGCATCGACGATCGTGAGATCACTTGTAAACAGGTTCCACGGCGTAAACCGACGGTTGAGAATCAGCAGCCGTCCGTCGGGCAACTGTGCCATGTCGGTCGGCTTGAAACCTGCCTTTGGTCGATAGCCAAGCATGACCGAACGCGCGGCGGGGTCGGTCGGATCGCGGTCAAACAGGAATGCTTGGGCAACGCCTGTCGTCGATGACACGCTTTCGGCGATTATCAGGAAGCGGCCATCGTTGAGCCGTGTCATGGCCTCGACACCGCGTTTGGGATGCCAGACCGCAATTTCGTGTGGTATGCGGACTGCCATCCCCGATGTTAAGTCGGCATTCGTACGGCAAACGGCGTTGCGCCATTCGTAACCGATCCACCACTGATTGCGCGCTGCGTCATGCGTCAATGCCTCGGTATCATTGTCGGCCTTGCGGAGAACGCGTCCGCACCCTGCTGGCACTGGCATAATCGCCGCGTCGGACGCCTTGCCAAACCGCCCAAGCCGGAAACGGACGATCGTGCCGCCGTCTCCGAGTGCCGTCACGCGATTGCCGTCGACATCCAGCGCTGACAGGCCACCGAAGCCGCGCGTTGTGCTGGTCAGTTGCCAGGCGCCGATGAGTGTCAGCGCGCCAAGGCGGCGGCGCTTGGGATCCGATGTGTCGAGCGGCACGGGGCGGCTTGCGATCTCGATGCGCTGACCAACCAATGGCGTGATCAGCGCCGGCATGGACCCGTCGACGCATTGGCCAAGCAATACGGGCAAAAGAAAAATGAACGGACGGCGCATCGGCCAGTCCCTTAGCGACTCAATCGAACCTGAACATTCCCTAACGATGATGTTCAGCATCGCGCCACGCCGATCGCGATAGATCTGCCAAATCGAAATCGGATCAGCCATGATCGTCAGCAAGGAGATGTTCGATGTTGAAGAATATGTTTCGCACGATTGCCGTCGCCAGTGTCGCGCTGACCGGCATCGCCGCCGTGCCTGCGCTGGCCGATGATCGGTATGAGCGTGGCGATTATTATCGCGGTGGCTATGATCGGCAGTACGATGATAGTCGCTATGACGACCGTGGCTATGATGACCGTCGTTACGATGACCGCAGTTATGATGACCGGCGCGATTATCGCCGCAAGGTCTATTATAACGACCGTAATCAATATCGTCGTGATTACCGTCAGTGCCGTCGCAGCAGCGGCACGACAGGGACGATCCTCGGTGCGGTAGCCGGTGGTCTTCTGGGTCGTGAAATCGGACGTGGGGGGCGCTATAACGAACCGAGCACGACGGGCCTGATCATTGGCGCGGGCGCGGGTGCGCTTGCCGGTCGGGCAATCGATCGCGGTGGAAACTGCCGCTAACCGAATATCCTCGGGTCGCTTAGCGAGGATTAGAGGCCGGGTCAGCGCTTAACCGCGCAGGCCCGGCTTCGACTTTGTGTGCTGGCGTCTTTGGCGATGGTTGCTTATCAGGCGGCGGATGTCGGACGAGCAAAATCGTGGTATCTCGAGACGCAATTTGCTGGTCGGTGGCGGTGCGGGCGTGGGCCTCATCATTGCATGGGTCGTATGGCCACGTTCATACCCCGACAATCTCGTCGCCGCGCCGGGCGAGCATATCTTCAACAGCTTCATCAAGATCGGTGTCGACGGACACGTCACAGTTGTCGTGCCGCAAGTCGAAATGGGTCAGGGCGTGTTCACGACCTTGCCCCAGATTGTTGCCGATGAGTTGGGCGCGGACTGGCGCACGGTTGCTGTCGAAACAGCGCCGCCGAACCCGATTTACGCAAACCTGTTATTGGCTGAAGAATGGTTCGGAACACCGCGTGGTGCCGAAATGGCGACGGGCGGGTCCACCTCGGTTCGCAATTATGAGGCGATGCTGCGTCATGCCGGTGCAGCAGCGCGCGCATTGCTCTGTATGGCAGCGGCGCGGCGATGGGATGCCGACTGGCAAGCCTGTGACACAGCAGCAGGGTTCATCGTGCGCGGTAACGACCGGATGCGATTTGGCGACGTCGCCGCCGAAGCTGCCGTTCTTGAAGTGCCTGCGAAAGTCGCATGGCGGGTTGATCGCGACAATCGACTGTCGGGGCATTCGGTGCCACGGCTGGACTTGCCTGCCAAGGTCGATGGCTCGGTCAATTACGCCGCCGATATCCGGTTGCCCGACATGGTTTACGCCGCGATTGCGCAGGGGCCGCTGGGCAATACCCGATTGAAATCGGTGGACAAAACCGCGGCAAACAAAATCACGGGCGTTTTGTCGGTGATCGAGACCGAACGCTGGGTCGCCGCTGTCGCGACAAACTGGTGGGCTGCGAACCGAGCGGTCGATGCAATGCGACCGCAATTCGTAACAACAGGCAGCGTCGCAAGCAATCGAAGCATCGACAAGGCGCTCGACGTGGCGTTCGAAGACGGCATACGCATCGCCAGCGTCGGCGATGTCGCCGCTGCCTTTCGCGGCACAACTGTCGTCACCGCCGAATATCGCATCGGCCTTGCCGCACATGCTGCGATCGAGCCGATGGCCGCGACGGCGCACATCGAAGGCGGGCGCATGCAGCTGTGGATCGGCACGCAAGTTCCCGGCCTTGCCGCAAAAGCAGCGGCAAAAGCGATCGGCATGGCCGACGACATGGTTACCGTGCATCCGATGATGATCGGCGGATCATTCGGTCGGCGGTTCGAAGTCGAGATTGCCGCGCAGGTCGCGGTGCTCGCCGAGCGCCTCCAGCGTCCGGTCCAGCTGGTCTGGAGCCGTGCCGAAGACATGCGCCAGGACCGGTTTCGCCCGGCGGCTGCAGCAAAAATGACAGGCAAAGTCGGGGAGGCGGGGCAGATTGAGGGTTGGCTGGCAAAAATTGCGGTGCCAGCGACACAGGCCGAATTGCAAGCGCGGGTGTGGGACGGCGAACATGCCGATACGGCAATGCGCGCCGCTTATGGCAAAACTACGCCCGCTGCAGTGGCAGGCGCAGTGCCGCCTTACGCCATTCCCAATCTGGCGATCGATCATCATCCTGCAAATATCGGCGTGCCGACCGGCGACTGGCGCGGGCGTGCGCATGGACTGACCGCGTTTTTCACCGAATGCTTTATCGACGAACTGGCGGCGGTGAGCGGCGTCGATCCGTTTTCGGTGCGCATGGCAGCGCTGGGCGGGAACCCGCGCCTTGCTCAATGCCTGTCACGCGTCGCCGCGCGGGGTGGCTGGCAAGGCGGCGGCGTTAATACGGGCCAAGGTCTGGCTTGCCACAGCATGGCCGATAGCCATATCGCGGTTTTTGCCGAAGCCGATTTCGGCGGCGTCGGCGGCAAAGTGCGGGTTTCGCGCTTTGTCGCCGTTGTCGATTGCGGTCGGGTAATCAATCCCGACATTGTTAAACAACAGATTGCAGGTGGATTGATGTTCGGAATGGCAGCGGCGACGGGTGCGCCGGTGAATGTGGTGAAAGGGCTTGCCGGGCCGACGCGGCTCGGCGCGCTCGGTCTGCCGCGCCTTGCGGATGCGCCACGGATCGAGATCGAATTGCTGAACAGTCCAAACGCACCCGGCGGTGTCGGCGAACTTGCCGTGCCGCCGACGGCCCCTGCCATCGCCAACGCGCTCTATACGCAATCGGGAAAGCGGTATCGCACTTTGCCGCTGGTCCGACGATGAAGATCCCCGAGGATCACCCGCCGATTGCCGCACGAAAGATCGGCGTCCTGCTGGTTAATCTGGGCACCCCTGATGCACCCGATGCGCGCAGCGTAAAACGCTATCTGAAAGAGTTTCTCTCCGACCGGCGTGTTGTCGAACTGCCGTCGTTTCTCTGGCAGCCAATCCTGCGCGGCGTCGTCCTAAATACACGACCAAAACAGTCGGCCGAAGCTTATGAACAGGTCTGGATGAAAGACGGGTCGCCGCTCGAAGTGATCACCCGCGATCAGGCAGTGGCGCTTGCGAGTGCCTTCGGGCCCGGCGTGACGGTCGACTATGCAATGCGCTACGGCAAGCCATCGATCGGCGAGCGGCTGAAAGCATTGAAGGATTTAGGCTGCGACCGCATTCTCGTGGCCCCGCTCTACCCCCAGTATTCGAGCGCAACGACCGGGACGGTCAACGATAAGCTGTTCGAACAATTGCAGGACATGCGCTGGCAACCAGCGCTCCGCACCTTGCCGCCGTATCATGATGATCCGGCCTATATCGCTACACTAAAGGCTTCGATTGACGACACGCTTGCTGCAATCGAATTCACGCCGGATGCGCTCGTTGCCAGTTTCCATTCGATGCCGCTGAGCACGTTGCTGAAAGGCGATCCCTATCATTGCCAGTGCCAGAAGACCGCGCGTTTGCTTGGCGAAGCGATGGGCCGGGAACTTGTGGTCAGTTTCCAGTCGAAGCTCGGTCGCGCAAAATGGCTCGAACCGTCGACTGAATCGACGCTGGCTCGACTGGCGGCGGAGGGCATGAAAAAAATCGTTGTCGTGACGCCCGGTTTTTCGGCGGACAATCTGGAAACGCTTGAGGAAAT
>JAYTAP010000086.1:0-2738 GCA_043737475.1 Sphingomonas sp. | reverse complement strand
AATGCACCTCGTCGGCCAGCGCGCGGGCGTGGGCTTCATCGCGAATCCGCAAATCGCCGCCCAGCCCGAGCCGGTGCGCGAGCCACGCCAGAAACAATATCGCAATGATAGATCCGGCCAACTGGAGCAATTGCGCGGTCACGGTGCCTTGCTCATGATGCGCGGCCCCTAAGCATATCCATCATCGCGGTGACCGGCGTCAGATCATATCCCGCGTCCGCTGCCTGTTCGGCCAGCACTGCGGGATGGTCGCCCTGCGACGCGCGGGCCAGCGCCCACAATAAAGTCGAGCGCGTACCCGAGCGGCAATAAGCGAGTATCTTGCCCTCGGCCTCGTCCATCGCTTCGGCCATTGCCGCTACCTGCCACTCGGCAAATCCGGCATGGGTAACCGGGATAGCGACATAATCCAGTCCCGCCGTTTTTGCTGCGGCCTCGATATCGGGCCCCGGTGTCTGGTCCGCCGATTCGTCCTCGGGGCGGTTGTTGATGATCAGCGTGACTCCTTCTGCCTGCGCAGCCGCTACGTCATCAAGGGTGATTTGCGCCGCGACCAAGACGGTGTCGGTGAGTTTTCTGAACATGCATCGAACCTTATTGGAACAAGCGCAAAACCGCAAGAAAAGCGTCGCCATAGGCATCGAGCTTGCGCGAACCGACGCCCGTTATCCGCGACAGCGCCGACAGGCTGTCGGGCTTTACCTGCGCCATTTCGCGCAGCGTGGCATCGTGGAAAATAACATAAGGCGGGACACTACCCTCGATCGCCAATTCGCGACGCCTGTTGCGCAGCGCTTCGAACAGGGGATCGCCGACCGGGTTGACCGCGCCGCTGCGTCGCTGCCGTCGTTCGCGCTTGGGAGCCAGGACGAGATCGACCGACTGGTCGCCTTTCAGTATCGCCTTAGCCTCCGGTCCGAACATAAGTCCACCGTGATCGTTGGTCCGCAAAGCGTCTTTGAGCAGCAAAGAGCGTGCAACGGGTTTTATCAGCGCTGCGTCGTCGCCCTCGATGATCCCGAAAACCGATAGCCGGTCATGCTGCTGCTTGACGATGCGCTCGTCGCTCCGCCCGGTTAGCACCGCCTCCAGATGACCAACGCCGTAACTTTGGCCAGTGCGGTAAACGGCAGAGAGAAACTTGCGCGCGACTTCGGTCGCATCGATCGCGGCGGGCGGGCTCAGGCAATTATCGCAATTGCCGCAATTGGCGGGCGGGCTTTCGCCGAAATGTTTGAGCAGCACCGCGCGCCTGCAACCGCCGGTCTCGACCAGCGCACCGAGCGAAGCCAGCCGCGCCCGTTCACCCGGGAGCCGCGCCGGTTCGACATCGCGCAGCCACTGCCGTGCCTTGGAAAAATCCTCCGCACCCCAAAACAAATGCGCCGTCGCCGGATCGCCATCACGGCCTGCACGGCCGGTTTCCTGATAATAAGCCTCGATAGATTTCGGCAGGCCGGCGTGGACGACAAAACGCACATCGGGTTTGTCGATGCCCATGCCGAAGGCGACGGTCGCCACCATCACCATATCTTCGGATGCGACAAATTCAGCCTGATTGCGCCGCCGCACATCGGCGTCCAGCCCGGCATGATAGACCCGCACCGGACGTCCGGTTTTCACAAGCGTTTCTGCGAGCTTCTCTGTCCCGGCACGCGACGGGACATAGACGATGCCCGCACCCGGTGTCACCGCGATGACATCTGCGACCTGACCCGCCGCGCCTGCTTTGGGCGAAATCGCGTAGTGAATATTGGGCCGGTCGAAACCCGAGACGATCATACCGTCTTCGCCGATACCGAGCTGGGCAAGAATGTCCGCGCGTGTGTGGGCGTCTGCGGTGGCGGTCAGCGCGAGGCGTGGGACGGTTTCGAAATCATCCATCAACGGGCGCAGAAGCCGGTAATCGGGGCGAAAATCATGCCCCCATTCGGAAACGCAATGCGCCTCGTCTATCGCAAACAGCGCGATCTTTGCCTCGCGCAAAAGTCCGCGAAACTCCATTCCCGACGCACGCTCGGGTGCGACGTACAGCAGATTGAGATCACCGGCGCGAAATCGCCTTATCGTCTCGGCACGGTTCTCATCAACCGAAGTCAAAGTTGCGGCCTTGATCCCGACGGCCTCCGCTGCACGCATTTGGTCGTGCATCAGCGCAATAAGCGGAGAAATGACGATAGTCGTGCCGTCGAGCATCAGAGACGGCAGCTGGTAACATAGCGATTTGCCCGCACCTGTGGGCATGACCGCCAATGTCCGCTGACCTGCGAGTACGCGGTTGACGACCGACAGCTGCACGCCGCGAAATTCAGGGAAGCCGAAAGTGGTATGGAGGATGTCTTGCGCGGTCGGCATCGAGCGGCTTTAGCGAGGCCAACGCGGCTGTCTAGCCGTCAACGGTGGCTCTAGGCCACTGTCTCCTCTTCTTCATCGACTTCCGCCTGCTGTCGCGCCCACATATCGGCGTACAAGCCTTGTTTGCGCAGCAGGACAGTGTGCGTTCCGCGTTCGACCACTTGCCCTGCCTCCAGCACGACGATTTCGTCGGCATCGACAATCGTCGAGAGCCGGTGCGCGATGATGATGGTGGTGCGCCGTTCGGCAACGCGGTCGAGCGTCGCCTGAATTTCGCTTTCGGTTCGGCTGTCGAGTGCGCTGGTCGCCTCGTCGAGGATCAGCACTGGCGGATTTTTCAGCAGTGTCCGGGCAATGGCCACGCGCTGCTTTTCGCCGCCGGA
>JAYTAP010000085.1:0-17213 GCA_043737475.1 Sphingomonas sp. | reverse complement strand
TCGGTGGCCGCTCTGATGACGCCCTATATTATCGGCTATGCTGGGTTTTATGAGCAGTGGCCCTGGCTCAGCTTTGCGCCGCTCTCCTTTACGCTGGCATTTGGGCCGTTGCTCTAATTTTACACGGCTATGCTGATAAGCTCATGTCCAGCTCTGGTGTGGCCTCATTTTTTGCCGGTGGCGGTGCAGTTCCTCGCCTATCCCGCGGTGTTTCCGTTTCCGCTGCCGACGAGGGATTGGTGGAACACCGTTGCGCATCGCCCGATCATCGATCCCGCATTCGATGTCGTCGCTCTGGCTGGCATCGCTGCTTACGGTGTGGCAGCCTATTTTCGCTACCTCGCCTGCCGCGCTTGGCTGAGTGAAAACCGCACCGACCATAACAGGGCGTTTAAGCCACCAGATCAGGCGATTTGATCGCGATAACAGGGTTTCAAGCTCGGTCGAGAAGCCCAGCATTTCGCGCTGCCACGACCAGGTGATCGGCAGGTCCTGGTGCATCATCTGCGCGAGGTTCAGGGGGCGCGGCTGGCGCCCGGCAAGGACCGCCTGCTGGATGTCGGGCGCAAGAAAAGGCGAGCCGCATCAGCCGCCGCTCATAGGGTGACGTTAGCGCCGTCATGATGATTGGCTGGACGGCGAGCGTCGCGGTCCAGCAGTGCATGGGCCTTGCGCAGCGCCGTGACCAAGATGGTATCGTGATCGTCAGCATCAGGCTGGCCCCGCGCAATCGATCGACGTCCTGCCCGTCGGCGGCAAGTGCTGCGGCGATCGGTTGCACCGAGCCAATCGCCAGATACCACTCGTAGATAGCGCGGACGTGTTCGGCTTCGGTCTCGTTAACCGCAGTGTTCGGCCGCCGGTGTCAGCTAGTTCATAGCCGAGCGGCGGCACCCCGCCCATCCACATGCCCCGTGCCTTGGATGCCGCAATCTTGTCGCGGATCCGCTTGCCGGGCACCTCGCGTTCGAACTGCGCGCACGACAGCAGGACGTTGCGGGTCAGTCGCCCCATCGACGAGGCGGTCACGGCTCGACTTTTTCATTTCAAAGGCCATCTGGAAGACCAAGAAACAAACGATTGCAAGAATTTTGCAAACAGTTTAATAAATGACTCAATTAGATGGGGGCGCGAAAGATAGAGCATTAAATCTTAGGGAGGAAGTCATGCGCATCCAGATCACGTTCAGAGCTGCTCTTTTGGCCGGTGCTGCCAGTCTTACGACAACGAGTTTTGCGCAAATTGCCGCCCCGAATACCAGTCCAGCGTCAGAAGCTGTTGACGAAAGTTCTGATGGCACCGACATTATCGTTACCGGACAGACGACACGCAATCGTCCGCTGATCACAGCATCAGCAGACATAACAATTGCGACATCCGAAGATATAAGCCGCAAGGCACCACGCTCTACATCTGACCTTCTTGAGCTGATTCCGGGTATATTCGTCGAGGGCACCGCTGGCGAGCTATCGAACAATTACTCTGTGCGCGGTCTGCAGGGCGGCGGTCAGCGCTTCATTCAGCTTGAAGAGGATGGGCTCCCGATTGTCTATCCGGGCGGCGGAGCAGACTTCTTCTTTTCGCAAGATATTACGATTGATCGCTTGGAAGCGGTAAAAGGGGGTTCATCGGGCGTTCTGACTGTGAACGGAGCTGGTGCCACAATCAATTTCATCTCGAAAAAACCGAATTTCGATAAGCCCGAAGGCATCGCGCGCGTTACCGCATATAATTATGGGTTAAAGCGTGGGGATTTCTACTTTTCGTCACCGATTGCCGAAAACCTTTCGTTCAACGTCGGCGGCTATATCCAGTCCTCCCCCGGTGTGCGGCGCAATCCCTTCAATTATGATGGTTACCGCGTGAAGGCGATGCTCGAATATCGCTTCCCCAGCGGGGGCTTTGCACGCCTGACGGGCAAGATCGGCGACCTGAAAGCAGCCTATTATGCAGGTCAGCCCTACTCCTTCGTCAACGGCAAACCGGGCAGCGTTGCTGGATATGATGCGCAGTTCGACAATCTGGGCGGGGACGCCTTTGCGCGGATTTCTGTTCCGGTTTCGACCTTTGTGGAGCCGGATGGTTTCCGCGATTTCAGGCTCACCGAAGGTGTCCGCGTCAAGACCAAGCAGATCCGCCTCGATCTCGAGGTTCCGGTTTCCGATTCGTTCCAGCTGTTCGGCCGCGCGCGCTATCTCGGCCTGACCGATGATTTCAACGGTTTGTTTCCCGGTTCGGGAACGGGCAATGCCGGTTTGGCCAGTGCCGTCACTTATCTGACGCCGGGCGCTGCATCGCCAATCAACGGACTACTGACGCTGGGCACTGCGGCATTCCCGACACGAACGCGCTTTGGCATAAAGAATTTGCGGACCGGCGTGGTCACGGGGTCGGATCAGGTCGCGACATTGGACGCGCTGAACGGCAATGGTTTCCTGCAACAGACCACGCTCAATCATGATTTCCAATCGGGCCATGACTTTGGTTCGAATTTCGGTGGTCGCTGGGAAATTGACAATGGCGATTTCAAAAACTCGCTAACTGCGGGCATACTCTATTATGATGTGAGGCGCTCTCAGAACCAGTCTGCAACGGCTCCTGTCGTAAACGATGTAAAAAACAACAGCGATATTTACGATATCGTGGCGCTCGACGGGGCGAACAACGTTATCGGTACCCTCAGTGATAATGGCCTGATTTCCTATGGCAACTGGGGCGCAGGCATAAGGCAATCGAGCGACAAGTCGCTGTCGCTATACGTCAACGACGAACTGCAAATCGGTGATCTCCGGATCGACGGCGGCATTCGCTGGGAGAGCGACCGAGCGGAGTTCCGCGATGGCAACACCGCTGCCGTGAACCAGCCTGTCCAACCCGGCGTTGTTGGTGTCGTCCGCGATGTCGGATCGACTTTTGACGGGACGTACACCGTAACGCGCAAAACCCAGCAAAAGGCCGCGTACACCGTCGGGGCAAATTATCTCTTCTCGCCCAATTTCTCGGCTTATGCGCGGTATGCGAGCGGATTCCAGACGAACGGCGTCAATCCGACGACGGGGATCAAGCTTTACGAAGTCGGTGTTCGAGTGCAATATCGCAGGTTCATCAATGGCTCGCTGACGGTTTTCAAAACCGACTTCAAGGACCAGTTCTATAACTTTATCGATCCGGTCGACCCCACCAAGCAGACTGGATTTCAGGCGGACCTCAGCACCAAGGGCATTGAGCTTGATCTTGTCATTCGTCCCGTCGACTGGTTCTCGGTCGAGATAAACGGTGTCCTACAAGAGCCCAAACTCAACAATTTGCGGCTAAACGGTGTTGCGCAGCCGACGTTCAACGGCAATCGGCCCGAACGGACACCGGCGAAACTGTTTACGATCGCACCGACGTTCAAATTGCCCAACGGCATCGGTGAAATATATGGGCGCTACAAATATATCGGGCGCATTTTTGCGGATTCCGGCAATGGCGTCGCACTTCCCGCATATGGCGTGACTAGCGTTGGCGTTGCGATCAATGCGACTGAAAACCTTCAGGTCAGTCTTAACGCGGATAATATCTTCGATGTTGTCGGGTTGACCGAGGGTAATCCGCGCCAAGGCCAAACGCAGAATGCGGCGTCGGGCTTCTTTTATGCGCGCGGCATCGTCGGTCCTACATATGGTGGTTCTGTCACGCTTAAATTCTGATGGTTTGATCGGGAGTTATAGGGGTGGCGAGCGCCTGAGCGTTCCGCCACCCTTTTGCGGGAGGACGTTGAATGCGTGTAGTGCTTCGGTTTCTAACAGTCGCCGGGATCCTGATTGCTACAACAGCGGCATCGCGCCCGGACAAAGCCGAAATATCGTACAGGATCAACGAAGGACAGAATATCAACGCCTTTCTTCGCAAAGGCCCTGTTGCCGCCCATGTGTTATTACGCTCGGGCACCGATCCGCGGATACTCATTGCGTTTCCTGCGGGCAACAGCGGTGTCGGCCTGTGGTTTAACAAAACGCCGGAGCCCGTGCAGTGGCGGCTGGAAAGCGCGCCGTCTCCCGTCAGTCGCGGTAAACTGAATGGCATGGTGGCAATCGCCAGCATTAACGGTCGGTCGCTTTCGATCAAACAGGCTGTGCTGTCGAACGTCCGTTTCCTTCGTGACTATCAGGCAGTTGGCCGCTTCCCCTCCGAAGTTGCGACTGAACCTCAAATCACCGGGGCAACAATCCGGTTTCGCCGCAATCGTCTGGACGGCGCGCCCGGCTACGAACTCGCGCTGCGTATAATCAATGGCCGCGTAGAAAACGGCATGATCCGAGCCGGAACTGACGGGCGCATTCGGATGGAAATTACAGCGCTTACCGGCGAAACGCCGCTGACCCCACTGTCGATCGGGGAGATCCTAAACGCACGCGCCACTACCGACGCCGCCGCGCGCAATGCACTTTCGTTCCTCAGCTACCGCGAAAAGTTCCTTGCAGGGTCTTGGCGCTTCAACACCTATTTCGGACGCGACACGCTGATGTCGGTCCGTCTGCTCATGCCGGTGCTGCGCCCCGCCGCAATCGAAGCGGGGCTGAATTCGGTGCTTGCGCGGCTTTCAACCGCTGGTGAAGTGTCGCACGAGGAGGGCATTTCCGAATTCGCGATCGTTCAGAACAGGAAAGCGGGACGCAACGGTGACACGGCGGAGCCGGACTATAAAATGATCGACGATGATTATATGCTTGCGCCGGTCCTGGCCGAATATGTCAGGGGCACAGGGGCAGTGCGCACCAAAGCATATTTCGCCAAGCGGCTCAAAAGCGAAACATCTCCGGGCACGACCGAAATGGTTGGCGCATCACTTGTCCAAAACCTGCGGTTTGTCCTGACACAGGCGGCACCATTTGCTGACTCGCCTTCCACCAGAACATTGCTGGCGATCAAAGATGGCTTCATGGCCGGGCAATGGCGCGACAGCGACGAGGGGATCGGTCGGGGCAAATATCCTTTCGATGTCAATGCAGCACTTGTCCCGGCGGCGCTCGATGCCGCCGACGAACTGTTTCGCGGGGGGCTGCTCGACCCTTACATGACCACTGAAGATCGGGTGCTTTTCGCCAAGGCAGGGGCGATGGCACGTGTTTGGCACGATCGGGCTGCGCCCTTCTTTCACGTCCGGTTTACGGCCGATGAAGCACGACAGCGCATCACCGCCTACTCGGCCACTGTCGGAGTTCCTGCCGCGCCAGCCATCGCAGCCTTGGGTGATCAAGCCGTCAGCTATCATGCGATTTCGCTGGATGCTGATGGAAAACCTGTGCCGATTGTACATTCGGACGAAGGATTTGTGCTGCTGTTCGGCCAACCGTCGCCTGCCGATCTCGATACGTATGTCAGCGCGTTGATGCTGCCATTTCCAGCAGGCCTGATGACCGGCATCGGTATGGTTACGGCAAATCCGGTGTTTGTGGATAAGGTTGCGCAGGCGCGCTTCATGCCCGGCGCGTATCACGGCACGGTCGTTTGGTCCTGGCAGCAGGCGCTGTTTGCTGCAGGCCTCGAGCGACAGCTTGCCCGGCGCGACTTGCCAAATGGCGTGCGCGCGAAGCTCGTCAAGGCTCAGTCAACGATGTGGCAAGCGATCGGCGCCACCCGTGGGTTGCAGAACTCCGAACTGTGGTCCTGGAAATATGCAAATGGCCGCTACGAAGTGGTGCCCTTCGGTGCCGGTCGGGATGATGTCGATGAATCCAATGCAGCTCAATTGTGGAGCACGGTTTACCTCGCCGTGCAGCCGCCCCGCGCCGTCACCCTGCGGCGAAAAACCCGGTAATCGTCAGACGGCCAGTTCCAGGAGTCGCCGACAGCTGAGAATTGATGCCAATCGCTCCGCAGTGAAGCAGTCGTCCGCGATAGATGAGCGCACGGTTGTAACCGCCCGCGAAATGCCCGATCCGCTCGAAAATCGGTGTGTCTCCGTGCAGATAAGCGGGCGGCGGATGGCCGTGGATGCGCAGATCGCGGTTCAGGCTCGCGAAGTATTGCTCGCTGCGGGCGTGATCGACAGTCTCGAATTGAGTGCTTCGGTGACGGTAGAATGCGGTTCCATCGCAACCTTGCGGCACGAGATAATGAATGAGGGCAATGCGATCTGGCTCAAGTCCATCGACGTGCGGAATACATTGTTGAAGCGTGAGCTCGGCTGCGGGCGTGGTGACCATTGCATAACAGACGTCGAGTACCGAAACCTCGCCGGCGATGCCGAACACTTGGCGCAGCACCGTGGCCAAAAGCGCGTGCTGGGCCGCGAGATAGGTTTCGGATACCGGTGCCTTCAAACCCGGGTAATAATCGTCGCTGCACTTGAACACCTTCCTCCCCGCTTCAATGCGAAGGACATCAGGGTCGTTGGCAAAGTTCTCGACGACGGCAACGGGCTCTCGCTCACTGCCGAGCGAATGAACAGTGACCGTAGGCGGCTTCACTCGGCAACGGTCCCGACAGGCTCCGGGATGGTGTCTCCGATCAACGCCGCAATTGCATCGTCGTGTTTCGGAAGTGTTGGCACTGCGCGCGCAATGACGCCTTTTATCTGGTCAAGCTGACGCTGATTAACATTGCTGTCGAGTGTGTCGGCAAGCGGGGAATGGCCTCGTGCAACGACCCCTTGTCCGTTCAGAACTGCGAGCCAACTGGCATCGCGAAACAATTCGTCATCCGACAGCATCAGTCTTCCCGAACGGCGATACTGTTCTTCCCTTTCGACCAGCGTATCGGGGAGCGCCATATGGCGGGCGTGCTGCCACAACGGCTGATCGTGTCGCTGCGTCGCGTGATAGTGAAGGATCAGAAAGTCCTTTATACCATCCATGTCGCGCCCGAATAGCGTGTTGAACCGGCGCGCCAACACAGGATCGCAATCGCGATCGGGAAACAGCGAAATAAGCTTGGCAATGCCGCTCTGGATAAGATGGATACTCGTCGATTCCAGCGGTTCGAGAAAGCCCGACGAAAGGCCAATTGCGACAACATTTTTGGTCCATGCCTCGCGGCGGAACCCCGCCGTGAAACGCAGGAAGCGCGGATCGGCAAGCGGTGCACCATCAAGAGTGTCGAGCAACGTCGCCGCCGCTTCGTCGTCGGACACGAACGCGCTCGAATACACGTAGCCATTGCCGGTCCTGTGCTGAAGTGGAATGCGCCATTGCCAACCGGCCGGTCGAACAGTCGATCGCGTGTAAGGCGTGGTCTCTGCAACGCGCGCGCAGGGCACTGCTGCGGCGCGGTCACACGGCAGCCAGTGCGACCAGTCCTCGAACGTCACACCCAAAGTGTCGCCGGCGAGAACGGCACGAAAGCCCGAACAATCGATAAACAAATCGCCTTCGATGCGCTCGCCGCGTTCTGTGGTGATCGCTCTGACAAATCCGCTTTCGGGATCCTGTTCGACCTTTTCAAGCTTGCCTTCGTGTCGCCGCACGCCTGCCGCCTCTGCGATGCCGCGCAAATATGTGGCATAGAGCGAGGCATCGAAGTGATAGGCGTATCCAAGCGTCGACAGGATCGAACGTGGATCATCGGAGGGTTTGGCAAATCGATTTGCCGCGGCGAGCGGCGTCGCCAGCGAATAGGCCGAAAGCGGCGTTTGCGATCCTTCCGCTCGTGCTTTCAACCAACGGTGGTGGAATGGCACCTGACCTAGATCGACGCCGTAGCGCCCGAACGGGTGAAAATAACGATGCCCCGGATGCGCCCAGTCAACGAATTCGATACCGAGCTTGTAACTCGCTTTCGTAACTCGGACAAATTCGGCCTCATCGAGGCCGATCAGCTCATTAAACCAATGGATCGTCGGGATCGTCGCCTCCCCGACACCGACGATGCCGATCGCGTCGGACTCAAGCAGTTCGATCGTGACGTGGTGACCAAACGTCTTGGCAAGCGCCGTAGCCGCCATCCAGCCGGCGGTTCCGCCTCCTAAAATGACGACGCGCTCGACCCGTTTCATTATCGCCCTTGCCGTTCGTGCCCCCAGACAGTCTGCATGCAATCCTTTCCAAAACAAGGCAACATCAAGATGGTTCAAGCCCAGCAAATTCGTTTGACACTTTATCCCCGCATATGACGGCCAGGGTAATGGCAATCGGATCGCCCGACGCAATCAACATCGCGCAGCGTAAGATCCTACAACGCCGCAACGGCCGAGTTAGGTAACACCGACAAACAGGCGATCGGCTGCTCGGCCGACAACTTGGTCGAGAACAGTCATCTGCCGTTCCGACGACGAGAACGAGCCATGCTCAGATTCCGACAAATGAAGTCCTTACAGAAGTTCGCCAGCGTTCACGCCAATTTCCACAACGACTGAAATCAGGAACGCCACCTCGTCAGCCGGCAAGAGTGCCAAGCACGATCCTCGGGAGCGTTTGCCGAATGGCAAAATCTTATGGCCTGAGCTATCCACGATCGTAGCATCAGTGCGCCAACGTGAGACGAGTTCGCATTAGACTGACAGCACCAATCAAGACGTTCGCAGGGAAAGCGACAGATTAAAGCGGTCGTTCGGGCAAGCGCATGGGTGATCCAAAACCGGCCATCTGTTCAGCTGAGTGGTGGCGGCAAATGGCTCAAACGAGAATGACCATGATTTCCGAGAGATGGTCGAAAGCTGACAGAAGCGTTGCAGCACCTCCCCCGACTTATGACGTCGAGGGAGGGTGCGGCATTGGCTTTACACCGTTGCAGAAACGCCGATCGCGGAGCGCCGCCGCAAGGTGCTGCCAACCAAACCGAACCCAAACAGCATCATCAGCCATGTCGCGGGTTCGGGCACGGTGCCCGGAGTGACGATTGTCCCCGCGTTGACCACGTCAAGCCGTACCAAGTCCGCCGCATAGTCATAAATGACATTATAGGTGAACCCGCTGAGGAAACCGCTTGCCGTGACATTGGCAAACGTGCCGGACAAACTGCCGACCGAATTCAGGATCGCGAACGAATCGCCGGTGTTTATCGCGCAGCTGAGGATACAGCTGAGCGCCAATGTTCCGTTCAATGCCGCCGTGCCACTGATATTGAACAGATCGAATGACCCGGTCGACGCCAGTTGCGTGTTGAGCGTGCCAAACGCTGTCTGGGCGTAATTGCCGGTCAGGGCGAGTATCCCGGTGGAACCGGGGGCACCCGGCGCGATGATCCCGCCGTTGGTCAAATTGGCGCTCGAAAACGTGCCTGTGCCGCCCAGCGTGCCATCGTTAGTGAAAGCAGATAGCAGTGCGATCGTACCGCTGAGGACATTGATTGTGCCATTGTTGTCGAGGCCCACATTGCTGGCGAGCGTGGTCGTGCCGCTGCCGCTGGTCTTTTGGATCAAGCCGTTGTTGGTAACCGTCGACGCCGCGCCACCGCCGTTGCCAATGAAATTGTCGCCGGTGGCACTGATCGTTCCGTTGTTCACCAGTTGCGACGAACTGGTCATGAAAATACCACCAGCTTCCTAGTTGATCGTGCCATCGTTGGTGAACATCGCTGCGTTCAAGACCTTGTTACTCGTGGTCGTCGCGTCGAGCGTCGTCCCTGAAGCGATGTTCCAACTTCCAGTGAATTGGCCGCTTTCCCAATCGGCGCTGCCAGTCATAGCCGCATTGGTGCCGATGAACGTGCCGCTTTCAAAAACGAGATTGTTCGATGTGAAGCCACCGTTGAAGTCTGCAGCGACTGAGATCGCAACTTCGCCAGCACCGGTGAACACCGATCCCGCATTGAAAGCTGCACTAATGGTCGCAAAGACGATCTGCCCCGTTTGCGCGTCGATCGTGCCGCTGTTGATGTAATTGACGTTACTGATCGTCGTGTCGCCCACGCCTGCGCTTTTGCGAAATGTGCCCGTGTTGGAGAACGTCGACGCCGCGCCACCGCCGTTGCCGATGAAATTGTTACCTGTGGCATTCCACAGCGCCTGATTGTTCAGCGCCGCTCTTGAGCGATTGAAGTCGGCGTTGAGTCGTCGAACTGGGAAAAGATAAACGTGGGTCTACCTCGGTAACTCTTCCAAACCGGCAATGGGTCAAAGCTTGGGTCCAGAACGACATACCATGCCGCCGCAGACCGGTCGGTTGTCCGCGAATCGGGAAACAGCCAATCATTCAATATGGGCTTTAGTCGTCCCTTTGCCGTGAGCGCGTCCAACATCGGTGCTGTCGATGGCTTTGCCAGAAAATCGAAGAATGCCCGCTGCTGCGCCAAAGCAAGGGCAATATCTTCACCGCCGATGCCTTGGCAGCGCATACGTATCTCGGTGTTGTAGAGGTTCTGCTCTGCAACGGTCAGCGCTGCCCCGGCTGCACCCAGCAAGAACACATCGGCGGGCGAAGCGCCATCGGCGATCGCCTTTGCCGCGACCCAGCCTGCCTGGCTTGACCCCGCAAGGCCGATACGGGTCCGGTCGACTTCGGGACGGCTGGCGAGAAAGTCCATGCCTGCTCGCGCATCGGCGGCCAGTATTGGGAATGAAGCCCGATCGCTGTCACCGCCGGATTGGCCCGACCCACGCTTGTCGAACGCAAGGACGACGCGACCTGATGCGGCAAGTTCGTCTGCCAAGACCGCAATGATCGACGCATAGCCATCCCGGTCCTGAGGGCCTGAACCATGCAGCATTACGGTCGCTGGACGCGGCTGCTCGCCACCCGAGGGCTTGTAGAGTGTCCCGGCCAGCGTCGTTCCATCGGCAGATTTGAACACGACGTCTTCAGTCTCGTAGCCTGACGCGCGAGTGGCAAGTTTTGAACCTTTGGCATCGACGACTTCGACCGACGGGCTTGTCGCTCCTGCAATCGCGGCGAAACGATAGGTGGCCGTCATTTTGTCCGATATGACGCGATCACCTGCGCTCCACTGTCTCCCGGATTGCCGCGACAGGCCGCGCCAATCGCCGGTGCAGCTGTTGCGCACGAACAATCGCACGATCGAGCGGGTGACGATCAGGGTGCACCCGTCGGCAAATCGATAGCGCCCCGCGAGCCCGGCATAATAGCTTCGATCAAGCACCTCGTCGTCGGGCGCAATCATGACCTTGCCCATCGCTTCTTCAAACTCGTCACGGGTCGCTCCGGTGCTGATGTCACTGGCAAACTTGCCCGAACCGTCGAGCATAACGTCAAAACGACCGTAAGATGACTACCCCGTGCCGATCCTGAGACGGTAATAACCTTGCACCCGATTACCGGCCCGGATTGTCTGTCGAAAATTCAGGTCAATCCGGTCTTTGCCATCGATCTGATCGAACAGAGAGCGGAAGGACGATGCAATGGCTTTCGTCCCTTCATATCGTTCCTCCGGCGCGCCGTCGTATCGGTAAGTCACGACAGCATTCTGAGAATACGAATTTGCAACGGCAGCGGCATTTCTGTCGGCATATGCAGCGCTCAGCGCGGCAAATGGATCGGCAAGAGCAGGCGAGCCGCATGGCGTCCACGCTGCAACAGCTGCAAGTGAGACCAGTCTCATTCGCAGAGCTTACGTGAAATTATCGCAATAGAAAACCGGCTCCGTGAAACTTCCCACAGGCGCGAATTTTCAAATTGTGATGGAGCACAGCCGCAACGAATGTATCGCAACCGTCAACCATTAACGCGAACTTTGCGGTCGGTTAACCGGGCTTTCATGCGCGTCAGACGTTGACGGGAACGAGCCATGCTGCGCTTTCGACAGATGAAGTCGCGACTAAAGTTTGCCAGTGTCCATGGTAATTTCCACAATCACTTGAATCAAGAACATCGTTTGGAAGCGCTTGCCGAGCGGCAAATCCTTATGGCCTAGGCTCTGGTCGTTCTCAGCATCCATGCGTCACCGGAGAAAGTTCGCATTGGCTGACAGGACCTTTGGGGGTGCCACATCGGTTGCACCCCCGAGCATCATCAGAATCGCGCCGTTGCTTCGACACCCCAAGTCCGCGGTGTGCCGCGGGTCAGATAATCCTGATAGAATGCGTTCAGGTTCAGGCCGTAAACATAATAGAATTTATTGGTCAGGTTTTTGCCCCAGACGCTGAACGAAAGCCGCTCGTCATAGGTATAAGTCGCGCGGGCATTGACCAGCCAGTATGCCGGATTGCCACAAGCGATTTCAGGCGTTGCCTGTAGCACCAGCGATCCGGTTCGCGGTTTGTCGCAAGGGCTTTGGCCATAATCCTTGAACGGGTCGAAATAATATTTGCCCATATATTGCGTGTCACCGCGCAGGGTCAGTTTATGCTTGTCGGTGTCGATGGCCGTGAAATCGAATCCCGCAGAAAACGTAACCTTGGGCGCGTTCGGGAATGGATTGCCGTTAATGTTCAGCGTCAGGCTGCGCGGATCTGCTGCATTGATCGCGTTCCCGCTATATTCGGTTTTCAGATAACCAAAGGACGCATCGAAGCGCAGCGGCTCGGCAACCTGTGCGGCGAGTTCGGCCTCCATACCGTATACCGACCCCTTGGCAGACCGGAGGAACGATGTTGCGCCGATGATCTGCGCGATCTGCTGGTTTTTATAGTCGTAATAGAAGCCGGCAAGGTTCAGTTGCACCTTGTTGTCGAGAAAACGGGTTTTCAGGCCGACTTCGTAGGCATTCACTTTTTCCGGATCGAGGAAATAGACCTGGCTGGTATCCTGGTAAGCCAGCCCGTTAAATGTCCCTGCGCGATAGCCACGGCTGTAACTGGCGTAGCCCAATACGGCATCGGCAAACTTGTAATCGACAACGACACGGCCCGAAAACTCGCCCGTCGCGCGCCGCTGGTTTACCGGCGGCAGGGCAGCATTATATGGAAAGCTGTACGGCACGAGCCCGGCCGCAATGCCCGTTCCCGACAGATCGCGCAGCGTCGTGACCGCATCGGTATAGCGGACCTTGTCCCACGTGTATCGAAGCCCGACTGTCACCGTCAGAGCATCCGTCGCTTTCAATGCGACCTCGCCGTAAACCGCTGTCGAAGGCCTCGACAGCGTGAAACGCTGGTCAGCCAGGATCGGGCCGAATGGCGGTGCACCAGCCGCTGCACAAGCGGCTTGCGATGCAGTGCCACCGGCCGAGTTGGTCGCGGCCACGTCAGCCTGGAAAGCAATCAGGCTGCGCGCGTCGTAATACCCTCCCGGATTGATGACGATCGGCGCACAATAGCCCGGAGACGTTGGCGTCAGCGCAGGGTTGACGAAAAACGCCGGTATCGTCCGCAACGAATTGCCGACTGCAATCGGGATATTGTTAAACCCGCCGGGCACGCCCGCACCAAGCAGCAATGGTCGCAGGAAGCCGAAAAAATCCGGCTGGTTCTGCGTATCGATCGTGTCGACGCCGTAATATAGACCGCCGATCACTTTGACACGATCGCTGGTGTAGTTGAGGCGAAAATCCTGATTGAAATTCTTGCTTTGCGAATTGTAACGGATTGCACAGATATCGATTGGCGAGCCGTCGCAATCGAACGGCGCCAAGCTGTATTTGCCATAGTCGTAGCCCGTGATCGACGTGATCGTAAGCACGTTGCTGAGCTCTGCTTCGATTGTCAGCGAAACGCCGCGCGATGCGGTGAAGTAACGACCCGCTGTGTCGGCTTCGATTTCGTTTTGGGCCAGTATTTTTCCGCCCGCTTTCGGCGCGAACCTCGAATATCCTGCGGCGTTGGACCGACCCGTCAGATAGCCGATTCCATAAGGCAGATCCTGCCGCGGATCGTTTTCGGCAATATAGCCTTTGACGTTGACGTCGATCGTATCCGTCGGTTTCCAGCGCAAACTCACGCGACCGGCAACCGAGCTGGTCGAACCATAGTCAAGTTTGTCGACCGGATTGAACGTGTAGCCATCGCCTTTGGCGCGCGTGCCGGCAAAACGGATACCCAGCTTTTCGGGGATCAGCGTGGCTTCGACAGCACCTTGTGTGGTCAGTGTATTGTAATTGCCATAACCGACCGTGAGATAGCCGTTCGCGCCATCAAGATCAGGCTTGCGCGTGATGAAATTGATGGCACCGCCTGTCGTATTGCGACCATAAAGCGTGCCTTGCGGACCGCGCAGCACTTCGACGCGTTCGAGATCGTAAAGCTGCTGGCCGTGACTGGCGCGAAAGCTTTGATACACTTCATCGACATATACACCCACCGGCGATGCCGTTGATGCCGAAAACTCGTTGGCCACCGAGATGCCGCGTAATGAAAAATTGGGCTGTGTCGAGCCATAGGCCGATGTAACCTGCAGGTTTGGCAGCGTGCCCATCAGGTCGCTGGTTTGCGTAACGCCACGAGCTAGTAGCTGATCCGCCGAAAAAGCAGAAACAGCGGCAGGAACATCCTGCAAATTCTGTTCGCGTTTCTGCGCAGTCACGATGATTTCATCAAGGCCATTATCGGCATCAGCGGACTGTGCTGCAGCAGGTGTTGCTGCAAGAGCTATCGCAGAAAGACCAGCCATGGTCAGCAACCGGTTACGATACGAACGCGTCATCCTAATTCTCCCACCAGAAGTTTCTTTTTATTACCAGTCTGTTTTCAGTCTTTGTGTAATACTGTATCATTATTACGCGGCCGTACCGGCAGCGGCTTCGGCCGCGCGCGTTCGGCCCGTAAGTCGAATTAGTTCCTCATGAAGTTCGAACCACAGTGTGTGGTAGCTATCAATGATAGGGGCGGCCATCCAGCGCCCCTCACCATCACGCAGCTTATCGAGAGCAGCCGTAAACGCCGGTCGATAACGGGCAAGCCGCGTCACCAGACCGCTTGCATCGGCGAGCACCGGGTCGAGCGCCCTGTCGACTTGGTCGAGCCGCTCGACAATCTTCGCGTCATAAGAAATGTCGCTATGATCGTTCGGCCCGCCGTCACGCAATTGCCAGTCGGCAACGAGGCCCTTGAACTCGGCATTTAGCGCGACGAACGCCGCATGCACACGTTCGATGGCCTCGGCCGGAATGCTGGCACGTTCCGCTTGCCAAGCGGCGTCTGCTGCGATGCGACCGGCCGGTGTGAGGCGAAGTCCGAGTTTAGCCGTATCGACAAGTCCCGCCGCTACGAGGGCATCACTTTCAGCACCAACTGCCTCGGGCTTCACAAACCCCTTCAGCCGTAGCAGGATTAAGGCCGAGGCATTCATGCCGCTGCCTCCAGCTGAACTTTTCCCATATCGAAAACAGCAAAATCATCGACGCGCGCACGCAATGCCGCCTTGTGCAACTTGCCGGTTTCGGTGCGGCCGACCGCACCAAAGGCAATGCGGCGCGGCAATTTGAACGTTGCAAGACGGCTGCGCGCCTGGGCGATCAGTGCCTGTGCCGTTGCGACACTTGGGCTCACGTCCGGCGCCAGTTCGATCAGTGCGAAAACAGCTTCGCCAAACTCCGCATCGGGAACGCCGAACACCGCTATATCCGCAACATCGGGATGCGCCGCAAACGCAGCTTCGACTTCGGTCGGATAGATGTTCACGCCGCCGGAAATAATGGTGAAAGCAGCACGATCGGTCAGGAACAGATAGCCTTCGGCATCGACATAGCCGACATCGCCGATCGTTGCGCGACCTTGAGTATCGTGCGCTGCGCGCGTCTTTGCGGGGTCACCGTGATACGACAAAGGCGCAGCTCCGGCGAAATACACCGCACCGATAGTCCCGGCCGGACAGTCATTACCGTCATCATCGAGAATATGGATCGTCGAACCGACCGTGCGGCCGACAGTGCCCGGTCGCGCGAGCCATTCTTGCGACGTTGCATGCGTAAAGCCGATACTCTCGGTCCCGGCATAACATTCATGCACGATCGGGCCCCACCAATCGATCATGGCACGTTTGATCTCCGCCGGGCAGGGCGCCGCCGAGTGAATTGCCACCCGGTGAGAAGACAAATCGTGTGCGTGGCGTTCGGCATCGCTCAAGGCAAGCAGACGCACGAACATCGTTGGTACCCACTGGCTGTGTGTGACGCGATGTCGGGCGATGGCCACGAGCACTTCACGCGCATCGAACTTGCGCACGCCAACGACAGTGCCGCCGACACGCAAGACATTCATCGTAAACCGCAGGGGTGCTGCATGATAGAAGGGTGCGGGCGACAGAAACACGCTTTCGCCATCGAGCCCGAACAATGCCCGTGCCCGGTCCACGCGACGTTTTTCGGTGCCGAGCGGTGCGCCAGTGATCGGGCGGCGAACGCCTTTGGGTCGCCCGGTCGATCCCGAGGTGTAGAGCATGTCTGCGCCTTCGATTGCAGGTGGCTCGGGCAGGTTTTCGCCGGGCTTGGTATCAATGCCGATCACCATGATAGGTCGCTGCGCAACTGCAGCGACAGCAACGTCGGCCAGATCAGGCTCGACAGCCAGCACGCGCGCGCCGCTGTCGCACAGGATATGTGCGATTTCATCCACTGTTAGCCGTGTCGGGATGGGGACGTAATAAAGGCCCGAGCGCTGCGCTGCCCAGGCATGGGTGAAAAATTCAGGTCGGTTGCTGACAAGCATCGCGAAAATATCGCCTTGCCGCATGCCGAGATCGAACAGGCGGGCAGCAATGGCACGGCTGTCGGCATCAAGTTGCCCATAAGTGAGCATCGCATCGTCAATGACGACGGCAATCCGATCGGGATCACGTGCAGCGATTATGCCCGGGTGTAACGTCATCGCGGCGTCCCGGGCACGTGACCGCTTTCGTTGATGCTGATGACAGTCAGCGCATCGATCGATTTTCCGGCAAGCCGCGTGAACGAAGCATAGCCAGGCACGAACCGCGCGTCGTGGTTCAGCCCGAGTGCATGCGAAAGAATTATGTTAATCGGAAAGCCGTGCGTGAACACCGCGACGGTCCGTTCTGAACCCCCTAATAATTGAGCAAATCCGCCGAGCACGCCCGCGCGGAAGGTTATTGCATCCACGCCGAAAAAGCCGAGCGGGTCATCTTTGAAGGCTTGCCAGTTTGCACCGCCATCGGCGCGCAGCGTTTCGATACTGGCATAGCGCCCACCCCACCGGTCGATTTCGCCGAGATCGGACACGATTTCGACGGGCTTCTCCAACATTTCTGCGAGTGGCGCAGCGGTTGCGTCGGCGCGTCGCATGCCGCTCGATACGATGCGTTCGATCGGCTCATGGCGCAGCGCATGCGCGGCCTGCACGGCCTGTTCGAGGCCGATCGTTCCGAGCGGCGGATCAGCCGTCGGCTCCTGCTTTGCGACTTCGGGCTTGCCGTGACGGACGAGTATCAACTGCATGCTCAGCG
>JAYTAP010000084.1:0-7057 GCA_043737475.1 Sphingomonas sp. | reverse complement strand
CCCGCGCAGCAGCGGCTAGCCGTATGACTTACCATATTCAGAAACGCGAAGACCACGGGCGCTGTGATTGTCGAGATCACGCCCATGGCCTTCATCCCAGTCTGCCTGACCAGCGGACGCACCCTTGTGAGGCGCGTGAACCCGTGGCCGGGAGGTGGCACATGAGGAGGTGAGTCCTCAGAGGTAGTGTTGCTCGCGCGGTCGGTCGTCGTGCGGGCGCATTCCACTCCCATATCAAGGCTAGATTGTCAAGGTTATCGACCCGAATCTCCAAATTCCGGGCGTTGGAGAATAGTGAGAACTTCGAGAACTTCGCCGGACGTTTGCGAAATTTCTTGGTGAGACTTTTGAGTAACCTATGGCGCAAATCGGCCTCGGCTTACCCCTTCAACAACCCCTTCAGCCCCGCAAACGCCGCGCTCCCTACTTCGCCTTCGGCGAGCACGCCGGCGGCGCGGAGTTCGGCTTGCGCGGTGGGGCTGCGCGGAAAGGGGTCGACGCTGAGCGCCAGTGTCTGCGCAACCGCTTCGCCGATGTCGACCGCAGCACCATCGAATTCGACCATATCGAGTTCGTCTTCGTCGAGCTCGATTTCACCGGCTTCGACCGCTTCGGCACTTTCGCGCACGAAATGAATGGCGAAGGCTTCCTCGACGCTTTCGCGAACTGGGTCACCCGTCGCCACGCAGGCACGCTCGATCACCGCATTCAGCGTGCCGAGGGCATCGACGCCCCCGGCGCGCGCGAGCAGATTGGCATTGGCGGTCAGGCTCTCGATCCGCGTCCAGCCGAAGCGTTTGGCCAGCGCCGCGCATTCGTTTCCACTCGCGGCAATGCCGGTCTTGTGCCCGCCCGCACCGATCACGCCGATGGTGACACGCCGAGAAAATTCAGGGCGAGAAAATTCAGGCGTCATCCCAGTGACCCTTTCATGAGGTCCGCCGTCGTCACGGCAGCAATCCGTGCTTCCAATGCGCTGCTCATTGCCACCAATTCGTTAACGGCGGCGTCTTCAGGCGGGACATCACGATAAACATTGCGGATCACGGCGTCTTTGCGATCGCCATCGCGATACGCCCCGAGCCGCCCGCCGAGCATCCCCATGATCCCGCCGACGCGCTTGCCGACGACGAGATCGCCGAAGCCGACTTCGCGCATCGTCCCGTCCATGTCGTCGATAAACACTTCGGTCAGCAGAACCGAGGGCAACGCCCCCGCTTCGCCTTCGCGCTCGAAGCGCAGCAGGACGAGCGACAGCACCAGCGCCACCACGTCGAACCGCCCGTCCATCGTATCGGGAACCAGCGCACGGCTATACCATTCGGGCTTACGCGCTTCGGCCACGACTGCGTGATACAGCGGCACCAAGTCACGGCGGTCGCGCTTGTCGCCGAACAGTCGTGATAACAAACTCATGCCGCCTCCGCTTGCCGCGCCGTGCGGATGCTCATATTGAGCCTACAGCTCCCGAGTGCAAGAAGAGTACCCGCCCGATGACGAAAGCCGTAACCGTATCTCTCCTGCTGATTACGCTTGCCGTAACCAGCGGCTGTTCGCGGGTGCGCGGGCATCAGGGTTATCTTGCCGACGCGCAGCTCGTGGATTCGATCAAACCCGGTGTCGACAATCGCGAATCGGTGTCGCGGACATTGGGCCGCCCAACATTTGCGGGGCAGTTTGATGCCAATGACTGGTATTATATCGATCGCGAAACCAAGCAGCTGGCTTTTGCGCTGCCGCGTGCGACCAAACAGACCTTGTTGCGCGTCACGTTCGATGCGGCGGGCAACGTGACGGCTGTTAATAAGACAGGTGTCGAAACAATCGCAGCCGTCCGTCCGATGGGTGCCAAGACGCCGACGATGGGCAATAACCGCAGCTTCTTCCAGGAAATCTTCGGCAACATCGGTCAGGTCGGCTCGGTCGGGCAAGGCGGTGGCACCGCAGACAATCCCGACGGCGGCAATTGATCGCGGCTTGCCAATCGTGCCTGCGCGCGCCACTGTATTAGTTGTTAACCACAGGGAAGGTTTGCTCCATGTTCAATA
Source organism: Sphingomonas sp. (assembly GCA_043737475.1). Taxonomy (GTDB): domain Bacteria; phylum Pseudomonadota; class Alphaproteobacteria; order Sphingomonadales; family Sphingomonadaceae; genus Sphingomonas_O. Next base: position 5,009 of record JAYTAP010000084.1, on the reverse strand, counting down.
TCATCGGCTGGATCATTGTCGGGTTCATAACGGGCGCCCTCGCGCGGTTCTTTTATCCGGGCGCCATTGAAATGGGGTGGATCATGACGACGGTGCTCGGCATTGCGGGTTCGTTTGCGGGCGGGTTTATCGGTTCGCTGTTCACCAAAGAAAAGGACATGGGAAAGTTGAATGCGGCGGGTCTGATCATGTCGGTCGTTGGCGCAATGGCACTGATCTTTGCCGCGCGGCTGCTCGGGCTTGGCTGATCTTATTGGGAGGCCTGTTTGAGCGAACTTGCCCCCACTGATTAAACCGGCGCGCTAAAGCAAAGCGCGGGGGTGCCGTTTATGGTAACCATGAATGTTGCCCATCAGATGCAGGAAGCCCGCGCAGCAGAGCGCCGCCGGGTCCATCTCCGCGCGCTGGTCCGTGAAGCGGGATCGGCGCGCGTCGATATCGATCTGGTCGATTTGTCGGCAACTGGCTTCCGGTTCGAAAGCTTTTACGGCTTCGCGGTTGGCGTGCGCGTCTTTCTGACGATTCCGACTCTCGAGCCTCTCGAAGCAATTGTGGCCTGGCGCGGTCGCACGACGTTCGGGTGTCGCTTCCTTTTGCCGCTCCACCCGGCGGTTTTTGCAACGATTGCGGCTCGCTTTGCCTGACGCAGCGTTATAGACACCAGTCATCGCCATCATCGAGGAATGCATCATGGCCAAAAGCCAGAAGAAAACGAACAAGGAAGTGCGCAAGCCCAAGGCCGAGAAAACAGCAAAGGCCAACGCTTCGAACCCGTCGACGAAAAGCAATCCCGTCGGGATCACGACCATAAAGAACTGACGTGCGCAGCGCGCTGCGTCTGCTTCTCGCGATAATCTACCTGATCGCGGGGATCGCGCACCTTCGCACACCGGCGGGCTTCATCCAGATCACGCCAGCATGGGTGCCTGCGCCCGGACTGATCGTTCTGCTGACTGGTTTGTGCGAGATCGTCGGCGGTATTGCGCTTGCGTTCATACCGCGATTGCGGCGCGCGGCGGGCATCGGCCTGGCGGCCTATGCGGTTTTGGTTTTCCCGGCCAACATCAATCATGCCCTGAATGATGTCGCAATCGGTGGTGTCGATCTGGACTGGTGGTATCATGGGCCGCGCCTGCTGTTTCAGCCGGTTGCCGTCTGGTGGGCGTTATGGGCCGGCGGGGTCACCGATTGGCCCTTTGGAGCAAAGCAATGACCGACAGCCTCGACGAGCAAATGATCGATACGCCCGACGGCCCGATGACTTGGGCGGCGTGGAAGAAGAAAAATCCGGTCCAGATTCCGTCGCGGCGCACCAAGGGCAAGGATCTTCCTGTCAAGGTAAAGCGTTTTACCGAGAAGAAAGACTAGAAACGTTAACTCGCGCGCGGCATAAGCGCCGTGATGCTGCTCGCAATTGCTTCTGCTGTGGTGATGACGATCATCGTCGGGGTCCGCTATCTGGCGGTCAGCGGCGCTTTTGCCTTTGCGACCAGCAAGGTCCGGCCCGGGCTTTACGCCAACCTGACGCCGCAGATCCGCCGTGAAATCTGGTGGAGCTTGGCGAGCGCGGCGATTTACGGCGTGCCGGCGGGCATTGTCGCATGGGGATGGCAGCACCACGGCTGGACGCGGGTTTACACTGATGTCGCCGATTATCCGCTCTGGTATTTGCCGCTGAGCGTGATGCTTTACCTGCTCGCGCATGACACATGGTTCTATTGGACGCATCGCTGGATGCACGGGCCAAAGATGTTCAAGGTCGCGCATGCCGTCCACCACGCCAGCCGCCCGCCGACCGCATGGGCCGCGATGTCGTTTCACCCCTGGGAAGCGTTGACGGGGGCCGTGGTGATTCCGGCTCTCGTCTTCGCAATTCCGATCCATGTCGCCGCATTAGGGGTGATTTTGTCGATCATGACGTTTATGGGCGTCACCAATCACATGGGGTGGGAATTGTTTCCGCGTGCAATCGTTAACGGCTCGTTAGGGAACTGGCTCATAACAGCGTCGCATCACCAACGTCATCACGCAGAATATAGGTGCAATTATGGGCTCTACTTCCGCCACTGGGATTATGTTTGTGGGACCGACAAGGGCCTTGGCCGCTTTGATCATCCTCGTGGCGTCGACGGGCACCATCGCGCCGGGATCGCTTGACGCCGACGTTCATGGTTTTCGCAGCCAGAAAGGGCAGGTGATGGCCTGCCTCACCACTCGCCCGCAAAATTTTCCGAATTGCCAGGACGATCCGAATGCGCGCCGCCTGACAGTGCCGACGGTTGATGCCGCGATGCTGCAGTTCGGCAACCTGCCCAGCGGCACATATGCACTGGCATTAGTTCATGACGAGAATGGCAATGGCAAGCTCGACACGGTGATGGGTATCCCGAAGGAAGGCTTTGGTTTTTCGAAGAATCCGGCGATCCGCTTCGGCCCGCCCAGCTTCAAATCGGCGGGCGTAACCATTGTCGGCGGCCGGAGCGATGAAAGCGTGAAAATCAAATATCTGTTCTAAGGCCCCGGCGGAACATCTCGCTTCTCTTCCCGTTTTAGCGGGAGATTCAGTCGGGAGTTGGGCATTGCGCGTATCGATAATTATGGCTGCTGCTCTTGGTGTCGCATCACCTGCGGTTGCGCAGGAAGCCGAGCCTGACGCTGATCGCGATACGTTTTCGATTGCCGTCGGCGGCGCTGTGTTGCCGCGATACGAAGGGTCGGACGATTACCGCTTGAGCCCCGCAGGCGCGATCCGCGGCAAAGTGGCGGACGTATCATTCGTTTCGCAGGGCACGTCGTTGTTCGTCAACGTGGTGCCATCGTCCGGCGGCCCCGGAACTGACGTGAGCTTTGGTCCGATGGCGCATCTTTCGCTTAACAGATCGAGCCTAAAAAGCGTTCGTGATCCGCAAGTCGTTGCGCTTGGTCGTGTCCCTATCGCAGTCGAAGTCGGTGGTCATGTCGGTATCACGCGCACTGGGGTGATAACGTCGATTTACGATGTCCTCAACGTCGACGTCGCGGTGAGTCATGATGTCACGGGGACGCATGACAGCTTGGTCATTACCCCGTCGATAACCTATGGCACACCGCTCAGTCGCAAAACCTATGTCGGCATCAGCGCAAGCGCAAACCATGTCGGCAGCCGCTACGCGCGCACTTATTTTGGCGTGACGTCCGCGCAATCGCTTGCCAGCGGATTTGCACCTTATGTGCCCGGCAGCGGCTTCAAAGACATCAATACCAATCTGTTCGGCAGCATATCGCTCACCGGCGACCTGCGCCGCGGTCTGTCGCTGTTCGGCATAACGGCTTATTCGAAATTGCTCGGCGATGTCGCTCGCTCGCCAGTGGTCAGCAATCGCAATCAGTGGTTCGGTGCTGTCGGGCTGGCATACACATTCTAAAGTGCGCCATTACGGGCCGCAAAGCAGTATAGACCTTTGGGCCCGATCGCCCTATCCCCACACCACCCCGGGGAGCCAAGTGGCTGAGAGGCAGGCGTAACGCCCTGCGACCCGCTGAACCTGATCCCGTTAACGCGGGCGGAGGGAGGGAGCGGACCATCACCCGCGCGCTCGCTCTGTCATTTATGGAGAGCGCGCATGGCCGATTATTCTGCACCCAGCCCAAAAGTGACCACCGGCCCTATCCGGGGATCCCGTAAAATCCATGTCGGGCCACTGAAAGTGGCGATGCGCGCGATCGACCTTGAGCCGTCGTCGGGCGAGCCGCCTCTCAATGTCTATGACACCAGCGGCCCCTACACCGACGTTGCAGCAAGCATCGACATCGGCAAAGGCCTCCCCGAACTGCGTGCAGAGTGGATCCGCGCGCGCGGCGATGTCGAGGAAGTGCTGCAACGCGAAGTCCGCCCGGAAGACAATGGCCAGCTCGGCCCCGATCGCAGCGGCGGCGTCGATCCTTTTCCGAACGTGAAGCGCCACGTGCTTCGCGCCAAATCCGGCGCGAACGTCAGCCAGATGCACTACGCCCGCCAAGGGATCATCACCCCCGAAATGGAATATGTCGCCACTCGCGAGAATCTCGGGCGTGCCCAGCTGAAAGAAGCAGCTATCCGCGACGGTGAGGACTGGGGCGCTGAAATCCCCGATTACGTCACGCCCGAATTCGTCCGCAGCGAAGTCGCCCGTGGTCGCGCGATCATTCCCAACAACATCAACCACCCCGAATCCGAACCGATGGCGATCGGCCGCAATTTTCTCGTCAAGATCAACGCCAATATCGGCAACTCCGCCGTCGCCTCCGACGTTGCATCCGAAGTCGACAAGATGGTCTGGAGCATTCGCTGGGGTGCGGACACCGTCATGGACCTCAGCACCGGCCGCAACATCCACGACACGCGCGAATGGATCATCCGCAATTCGCCTGTGCCCATCGGCACGGTGCCGATCTATCAGGCGCTCGAGAAGGTCGGTGGTGTCGCCGAAGACCTTACGTGGGAAATCTTCCGCGACACGCTGATCGAGCAAGCCGAACAGGGCGTTGATTATTTCACGATCCACGCCGGTGTGCGGCTTGCCTACGTCCCGCTCGCGGCAAAGCGCGTTACGGGCATCGTCTCGCGTGGCGGCTCGATCATGGCGAAATGGTGCCTGTTCCACCACAAGGAGAGCTTCCTCTACGACCATTTCGAGGACATTTGCAAGATCATGAAGGCGTATGATATTGCCTTCTCGCTGGGCGATGGCCTCCGCCCCGGCTCAATCGCCGACGCGAACGACGAAGCGCAATTCGCCGAGCTTTATACGCTGGGCGAACTGACCAAAATTGCGTGGAAGCACGATATTCAGGTCATGATCGAAGGGCCGGGGCACGTGCCCATGCACAAGATCAAGGTCAACATGGAAAAGCAGCTTGAGTCGTGTGGCGAAGCGCCGTTTTACACGCTCGGGCCGCTCACCACCGACATCGCGCCGGGCTACGACCATATCACCAGCGGCATTGGCGCGGCGATGATCGGCTGGTTCGGCTGCGCGATGCTTTGCTAC
>JAYTAP010000083.1:0-7137 GCA_043737475.1 Sphingomonas sp. | reverse complement strand
GCCAGGCACCGGTTTGCAACCGGAAATCTGCCAAGTCACATCAATCTTGAACTGGTTGATCGGCAGCCGATAGGGCATGCCCTCGGAATAAAAACCCGTTCCCGGATCACCCGTTGTGACGAGATGTGTGGTGCAGGCCTGAACGCTTAGCGCCGTGCCCAGAAGAATCGCCACCGACCGAACACAGTTCCAACGTCTATTCACAATTGCCATACCGATTTCCCCCCGTTTGACGTAGACAAGTTATACACGTCGTAGACATAGCGCCAGTTCACAATTTTGCCCGTGATTGGGATCAGGCCTAGGCAAAGAGTCGCAATAGTGGATAGTAGCTACCGCTTTTATATAGTTCGAAATTACAAAGCGCCGTTTGCTTCCGCATTCAGATCGAACATTTGGGAACAATTTTTCTTACGTGATCCGAGACACTCACCGCGAGCTCATTGCCCCGCGTACCGAGTACCGCTTGCAAAGCTAAACGGATGAAAACAACAACCATCGGCTCCCGAGTTTTGAACGGAAGTCCATGTCCAAACTCTGTAGATGCGGAATTGCTCCTAACCCGAGCGGCATTGATCGCCTTGGCTGTCGCCAGCCGGAGCGGGAGCCGGAAGCCTGCCCAGTTCTTTTTCAAGTTATCGCCAACGCATTTACAAGCCAGCCAACCATATTTGCACCTGCGCGTGACGCGGATCACACGTCGTTGACCTCCCAAGATTGTAAAGGCAATATGAAGCCCAATGGGGGAGGTCTGGCATGGGTACGAAATCCTTAATTCTTTCGGCATTGGGCACTGCAATTATTGTGGCAAGCCCAGCCATTGCGCAAGATAACGAAATCGAGATCGTCAACATTCGTATCGGTCAGGGTGATGCTACTCTAATACGTGGGCCAGCAAACGCGCAGGGCAGGCGCGTCGTCGTGTTGTTCGACGCTGGAGATGATGCGCGCAGCACCGATGCAGATTATGAAGGCGGAAAAATCGTCGCTGCTGTTCTAAGAAGGCGGGGCATCAGCCACATCGACCATGTGGTGATTTCCCATTACGACGAAGACCATATCGGAGGCCTCATCGTCGACAAGACCAAGAAAAATGCAAGCCTGCTCTTTGGTCTCAATGGCGTGCCGGGGGCCATAGGGGACGACGACGGTAACGGCTCGTCCGATTGGGACGATGCCGATCCGCAAGCTGCACTTCCTAATGAATACGGCCGGGGGGATGACATCACAATTGGTAGTTTTGTTGATCGCGGCGACGAGGGTAATAAAAACACGACCCCTTACCAGCTATATGTAAAGCTGGCGGTTGCAAACGGCAATCGAGTGTCTTTGAATTCCCAAGCATTGCTCGACAGCTTTGTAATCGATCTAGGGAACGGCGCCATGATGACGCCCTATGCCAGCTCTGGCCGTATTCGGGGTGGTCAGGGAAAAGTCCCGCTTGTAGACACAGAAAATGAGCAAAGCGTGTCGATGCTCCTCACTTACAGGAACTTCGATTTCCTGGTTTCGGGCGACATGATTGGCCGCAGGCACAGCGCGGAGAATGCTAAGGTCGAACGTGCTGTGGGCGAAAAGATCGCAGCGCAAGGCCGGATTGTCGACGTTCTGCACGTCAACCATCACGGTGCCAACAACGGGTCTGACGCGGAGTTCTTGGAGCAGATTAAACCGACCATTGCGGTCATATCTCACGGAAACGTCGGTAGCTATAAACATCCGCATATCGAAACGCTTAAGCGCCTCGAAGCTGCAAAGGTATATCGCATCATCCAAACCAAGTGGGGAACCACAGACGTTGCGCTGAGCAACAAAGAAGTAAAAGATATTCAGGCAATCTATCAAGGCGACGTGGTGATAACGTCCAATGGTGACGAATATACGGTATCAACCAGTCGAACTTATCGCTCCGATCGCAATCCCCGCCGTCCGGTAAACTGACGCCTGTCCAACACGAGGGGGAGACAACAATGGCTGATGCTGCCGTATTCAAGTTCTTTACTGCAAAAGGTGTCGCGGAGGCAAATCAGGAGGCGTCAGTGGCCGGGTTGAAAGCTCGTCTTTCGATGCCGGGCGCCAAGGTCCCGCTTCATATTCACGGAGGGCTGGTCGATCGCAAGGCCAGCACCGCCGGCGCCGACCGTCTCGCAGGTACCGCCGCAAACAGCTTCGGCCTCAAGGACGATTGGACGCAGGTTTACATCATTTGGCAGACCGGGGCGATCGAGGAGATTAGGCGCCGTTGGACCGAACTCGCCGAGAATGAACGACTTTACCAGGCGATCGTACGGAAGCTCATCATGTTTCTCTCTCAGCGGCTGCGCCTGCCATTGGTGGATGGTCGTTCGGCGGCGGAGGTCGCGCCGCTCGGCGACGACGATATCCTGGCCCGGATTCGGGGCGAGGGTGACAGGCGCGAGCCATTTAAGGTCCTGGAGGAGCACCTTGCAACAACCGACTCCTCGTCTCGCGTGGTTTTGGCGCCGGGCCGGTCCACCGGGGCGCTGATGATCGAGTTCAACCAGTTCCTGGTCGCCGATCCACTTTTTCGCGCCGCCATTGCCGACATGGATGCAGCGGTGAACACGGACGCAGACTCGCGTGTTGCGTCATCGCCTGGTTCGGTCGAGCGCGGCGAGGCGATCTTGGCACGTCTCGATGGAACGCTGAAAGACGAGCTGGACCTGCTCTCGGCGGTCTTCGACGATAACGTGCCGCGGGCGGGCGGCCGTGGCTTCGTCAGCATCGGCACCTTCGTTGCTGGCCGCGCCTTGGAGGTCGTCATGCGCTGCATTAAACGGTTCAGGAGCCGGCGCGACCATGGGCTGCATGCGACGATTGTCGAAGAGGTATGCCGCGAGTTTTATGCTGACAGGGTCGGATCGAAGATCTGGGGCTGGATGGCCGACGACGCGGGACTGCACTTTAGTGGGAACGGCTTTGGAACGACGCTTCTTAGGATACTTGCCGCTAACCCTCCCGACCGAATGGTGGTCACGGCGCACAGCGCTGGCTCGATATGGGCTTCTCGCATGCTACTTGCTATGGCAGAGGCAGGTGCCTCAGCCACGATCTCCAAAGTCGGCGTTGGCGAGAATGTAACTTGCCCATCCCCCCCACGCGGCGAAGCACGCAAAGATTATCGATGCCCTGTTATTTAATCTCAGAACAAATTTGCTCAGTGGCATTAGCAGCAACGCGGCAAAGCCCGCCGCTGCACAGCCAAATGCGATTAGGGCGATCGCATCGCTTTGTCCGGCAGGATATTGTGGAAAAAACACACGGTCCGAAGGAGAGATTGAAACTACCGCAATCACGCTTCCGCAAATGCCCAAAATCACGGCGAAAAATGGGAAGCCAAGGTAGAACGAACGCGAGGCCCGAAATCTTGGACGCACATCGGACCGCTCACTCATTGCGCTTGCCTGACGCAAATAGATTAATCAAAAGTGGAATACATAACTGACTGTTCAAAATCTTCTAGTCCCAGCCTCTGATAAGGTCATGGAGCTGACATGCCCACCCTTTTGCATGATCGTGAATGAAAAGCATGTTTTGAGTTTGCCGTCAAATTCATCTACGACCGAAAAGTCGTCGAACGCCGAATGACCACTAACTGGTAAACATGGGTCGTATCCGGAAAGTCCGCTTTGGGTAAAGATATCCGGTGAGCAGACGTTAAGTTCACCTCTTGAACCAATGGCAATAAATGGCACACTAAACTTGTTGTCCGAATAGCCGGAATGTTGTGGAAAGCGGACATCCATTCCCTTAGCAATTGCACAAGAGGTTGCCATGTTTGTTGTTCGACAGGATGATTTATCGGAGGAGCTTAGCCGAAAGCTCCTGGAGCTGCACCTCCGCTGCATGCACGCTAACTCACCGCCCGGGAGCGTGTTCGCGCTCAACCTGTCGGGGCTGACCGGGCCGGACGTGAGCGTCTGGAGCGCCTGGGACCGTGATGCGATCATGGCGATCGGCGCCCTGAAGCTGCTGAGCGACGGTACGGGCGAGGTGAAATCGATGCGCACCCACCCCGAGCATGTACGCCGCGGCGCTGCCGCGCTGCTGCTGGAGCGCATCATCGCCGAGGCTAGGACCCGCGGCCTGTCCCGACTCAGCCTGGAGACCGGAAGCGGCCCCGCCTTCGAACCCGCACTCGCGCTCTACCGCAAGCGCGGGTTCGTAACTGGCGAAGCCTTCTCCAGTTATGAACCGAGCGCTTTTAACCAATTCCTCCATCTGCGTCTCTGAGCCGATCGGAGCCGTCGGTACGTCCGCAATGTTGTCGAACGCCGAATGACCACTTACTGGTAAACATGGGTCGGGAGCAGACATTCAGCCCGCACATCCATCTTGCGGCTGAAATCGCTAACATTGCTGCCGTCCAAGGTCCGATGCATTGCCTACAAAACCTGCCGTTCGTTCATGTTAGAAATCACTTATGCAAAATGGTGTGCTTTCTGCGCTGAGCGGATCGGCGAAGGAATACAAGTGCAGTCAGTTCCAAGTATTTCTTAGATCTTTCTTACATGCTCCCACACTTTCGAGATGACGACCGAGCCTTCGCCGACGGCGGATGCGACACGCTTTACCGATCCAGCGCGCACGTCCCCGACCGCGAAAATGCCGGGCACCGACGTCGAGAACGGCGAATCCTTTTGACCGCAGTCGGCCCCGGTTATGACATAGCCCTTTGCATCGAGCGCAATCATTCCCGAAAGCCAGCCCGTGTTCGGGGCGGCCCCGACCATCACGAACAGCGCGCGAGTAGCGATATGCTTGCGTCTTCGAGCCAAGCCCATAGGCGGTTAGCGACCGCGTTAACGGCATCGTCAAGGGTTCAACTGTTCGCGGGCGCGCTGCATCAGGCCTTCGATCCAATCGAGGACTGCCCTAATCTTGGCACTGCCTCGCGTGTCTTGGTGCGTACCCACCCAGATTTCGCGTGCTGGGGGCTCGGAAGTCAACTCGACGCGCACTAGCCCATTGTAAGGATCGGCGAGGTAGCGAGGTAGGCAAGCGAGCCCCGTCCCGGCAAGACAAGCCTTGATTTGACCTTCGCGGCTGTTGGTCGCCAGAACGGTGTCGGCTTCGCTCATGCTGCGGTTGAACCAAGATCCCTCGGGCATATCGAGAAGGCTGGTCTGCAACGTAATGATCCGATGGCCTGAACTTGCCGTCTCGATTGGGTTGCCGAAGCGTTTGAGATAGGCCGACGAAGCATAGACCGCGAAGGCCATCAGGCCGGCTTTGCGCACGATGATTTCGTGCTGTCGAAAGGCTGCCATGCGGATTGCTACGTCGGCCTCACGCCGCGCTAGGGACAGGCTGCGCGTATCGACATCGATTTCGATGGTGAGCTTGGGATAGCGGTCGAATAGTACTGGCAGTTCGGGGACGAGGATATGCGCACCGAACGCCTCGACCGTAGTGATGCGCACTTCGCCTGACAATCGGTCATCCTCGCCGGTCAAGGCTCGACCGACGGCCAATGCTTCCTCATCCATTCGTTCGACATGCGCGAGCACACGCTCGCCCGCAGCCGTTAATACGAAGCCGGTCGGCGTTCGCTGGAGTAGCGCCGCACCGACGCGTTCATGCAACCGGCCGAGGCGGCGACCCATGGTCGGCTGGGTGACCCCCAATTCCTGCGCCGCACCCGACAAGGTGCCGGTCCTGCTGATTGCTAGAAAGCATTTCATGTCGTCCCAGTCGAGACGTGGAAGTTCAAGCCGTGTCATGCGTTTGTGTATAGCAAGGCAACGCTAAACGGCAATATCCAGACGTATTGGCAAGACTTAAATCGATGACATCAACTACAGAAAGGATGTTCATCGTGAACGACAATAATCTCAGTGCCTATGGCGCGACGCTGCTCCGGACTACCTTGGGCGGGCTGTTTCTCGCCCATGCCGGGCTCAAATATTTCGTGTTCACGCCCGCCGGAACGGCACAATTTTTCGACTCGGTTGGCGTGCCGGGCGCTCTGGCTTACGCTGTGCTCGCCGTCGAAGTCGTTGGCGGTGCCGCCTTAATCCTTGGCTTCTACACGCGGATTGTGGCACTCGCGCTAGTGCCAATTCTACTTGGTGCGATCTTCACCGTCCATGCGTCGGCGGGCTTCTTCTTTAGCAATCCCAACGGCGGTTGGGAATTCCCAGCCGTCTGGGCGATCGCGCTGATCGTGCAGGCACTGATCGGCGACGGAGTGTTCGCGCTGCGCCCGACCCCCGCTCTCGTCGGCACTCGCCAGCTGGCCGCTGCTTGATTTTTAATTGAATCCAAGGATCCAAACGATGACACACTTGTCGATTGCCGAACTTGATCGCGAGCCTAATGAAGCCATCCTCACCGGCATAACGCTGCAAGCCTTCGAAACCTATTACGCCGCCGACGTCGCCATGCAGGAGAACGACGCCGAGCCGACCGTAGGCAAAGATGCCAATCGCGAACGCGAACGGGCGTTTTATGCTGCAATAACCGACTTTCGCGGTGGCAAGGTGCTCGCGACCGGATTCGGCAACAACACCAGTTTTTCGCACTGCCACTTCGACTTCACCCATAAAGAATGGGGCGACCGCAACTATCACCAAGTTGCGGTGAGAACCTGGCGCGATCGCAAGATCGTCCGCAAAGTCTTTTACTACGGCTGAGGCGACGCGACCGGGCGGTGTGCCCGTCCGGTCGTACGGCCCATGGGATCAGATAATGTCCACACTCCCCTCTCTCTTCGTAAGCCACGGCGCTCCAAATCTCATGCTCGGCAATTCGCGAGCGCGCGATTTCCTCGCTGGCTTAAGCCGCATATTGACGCGACGACCCGAAGCAATTGTCGTGGTTTCGGCGCATTGGGAAACTACAAAGCCGACGGTGAGCGCGCCGTTAGTCAACGACACGATCCATGATTTTGGTGGGTTCGAACGCGAACTTTATGCCATACGCTATCCCGCCGCCGGGTCACCCGAAACTGCGCAATGGATTGCATCGTTGCTCCAGTCTGCCGGTTTGACGGTGGCAATCAATCGCCAGCGCGGTCTTGATCACGGCGCTTGGGTACCCTTGATGCTTGCATGGCCGGAAGCCGACATTCCGGTGATCCAACTCTCAGTTCAGACACACGCCGGCGTCGAACAT
>JAYTAP010000082.1:0-17506 GCA_043737475.1 Sphingomonas sp. | reverse complement strand
GGCCGGTCCTCGCGGGGCGGCCTTTTCTTTTCAAAGTTTTGAATCAGGGCATGAGCGATGAAGCGCACTTTTCAGCCGAGCAACCTCGTCCGCGCGCGGCGTCACGGATTCCGTCACCGGATGTCGACCGTGGGCGGTCGCGCCGTGATCCATGCCCGCCGTGCGCGCGGCCGAAAGAAGCTGTCGGCCTAAACACCGTAACAGCGCGCCGGGATTTTCTGGCAGCGAATTCAGGCAAACGCGCACCGATGCCGGGCTTCGTGCTACTTGTGCGTGACCGCGCTGATGGCGACCCGGTCAAACGCGTCGGTTACACCGTCACCAAGAAAATCGGTAACGCCGTCGTCCGCAATCGCATGAAGCGCCGCTTTCGCGAACTCGCGCGCGATGTCATCGCCGCGAATGGCGCAACGGGCAGCGACCACATCCTGATCGGTCGGGCCGGCGGCATCGAGCGCGATTTCGCCACCTTGCGCGCTGATCTGTTCAAAGCGGTTGCGAAACTTGCGCGATGATCGCACGCCTGTTGATCGGGATTGCACGTGGCTGGCAGGTCGGGCCGTCGCGCATTCTGCCGCCGTCGTGTCGCTTCCTGCCGAGCTGTTCGGCTTACGCCATCGAAGCCATCGGCAAACACGGCGCAGCCCGCGGCGGCTGGCTAGCGACAAAACGGATCTGCAAATGCCACCCGTGGGGCGGGCATGGCTATGATCCCGTTCCGTGATTTTGGGGAATTAGAAGACTGTGGATAATCAGCGTAACATGATCCTGGCCGTCGTCCTGTCGGCGCTCGTCCTGTTCGGCTGGAGCGCTGTTTCGGAACGCTTCTTTCCGTCGCCGCCCCCTGCTTCGACGACGCAGCCCGCCAACAGCAGCGCGCCGATTGCACAGAACAATGCCGTCATCCCGACGCCGACCGTCAAGGTTCAGGATCGCGCGCAGGTTATCGCCGCAACCCCGCGCATCGCGATCAAAACACCCAAGCTCACCGGATCGATCAACCTCACCGGTGCACGCATCGACGATCTCGTGCTGACGGGGTACCGCCAGACCATCGACAAGAATTCGCCGCCGATCCGCCTGCTTTCGCCCGGCGGCAGCGTGGACGCTTATTATGCTGGCTTCGGCTGGTCGGGCGATGGCCTTGCCGTCCCCGGCCCTGCAACCGTGTGGGAAGCCGACGGCACGGCACTTACCCCGACTACGCCGGTCACGCTGCGGTGGGCAAACTCCAATGGCCAGACGTTCACGATCAAACTCTCCGTCGATGCCAATTACATGTTCACGGCCGAACAGACCGTCAGCAATGTCGGCGCCGCGCCCGTCATCGCCCGCACCTATGCCTATGTCAGCCGCGACGGAAAATCGAAAGATCCCGATACGTGGACTGCCCATGTCGGGCCGATCGGAGCGTTCAACGGCAAAGTCGACTACAGCATCGATCATGACGACCTTGATGCAGCCGGCGCAAGCGGCACTCGCTTTCAGTCGAATGGCGGCTGGATCGGCTTTGGCGATCATTTCTGGCTGGCCGCTCTGGTTCCCCCGCAAAACGCAGGCGTCGACACCGGATTTCGCGCGGCCGGCAAAACCTATCAGGCTGACTATGCGCTTGCGCCTGCAATGATCGCGCCGGGACAGCAAAAGACCGTGACGTCGCACTTTTTTGCCGGTGCCAAAGAGATGAATTCGCTCGACAATTATGAAGACAAGCTCGGCATTCTGCATTTCGGCAAAGCGATCGATTGGGGCTGGTTCGAAATCGTCGAAAAGCCGATCTTCAAATATCTGAACTGGCTATTTCAGGTCACCGGCAATTTCGGCCTCGCGATCATCCTGCTAACGATCACGGTGCGCGGGGTCATGTTCCCCATCGCGCAAAAGCAGTTCGCTTCGATGGCCGCCATGCGCGTCGTCCAGCCAAAGATGAAAGCGATCCAGGAACGGTACAAGGATGACAAGCCGCGTCAGCAGCAGGAAGTGATGGCGCTCTACAAATCCGAAAAGATCAATCCGCTCGCCGGCTGTGCACCGATCCTGCTCCAGATTCCGATCTTTTATGCGCTCTATAAAGTGCTGCTGCTCGCCATCGAAATGCGGCATCAGCCGTTTGTTGCCTGGATCAAGGATTTGTCCGCGCCCGATCCGTTTTTCTTCGGGCTGTTCCCCGATCTCGGCCTGCCTGCATTCCTTGCCATCGGCATCCTGCCGATCATCGTCGGCTTCACGCAATATATCCAGTTCAAGCTGAACCCGGCCCCGATGGACCCGACGCAGGAGCAGGTGTTCAAGATCATGCCGTTCGCGTTGATCTTCGTCATGGCGCCGTTTGCCGCGGGACTGCAGGTTTATTGGATGACAACCAACATCCTCACAATCCTGCAGCAAAAACTGCTTTACGCGCGCTATCCGGGCCTTGCCGCGCCGATTGTGAAATAAGTGGACGACGAAACAATCGAAGCCGCGCGCAAGTTGTTTTCGGGACCAGTCACCTTCCTGAAATCGGCACCGACGCTCGAATTCCTGCCCGATCCCGATTTCCCCGAAGTCGCATTCGCTGGCCGCTCGAACGTCGGCAAGTCGTCGCTCCTAAACGCTCTCACAAACCGGAATTCGCTCGCCCGCACCTCGAACACGCCGGGGCGGACGCAGGAACTCAACTTCTTCGATGTCGGCGATCCCCCTGCGCTGCGCCTCGTCGACATGCCCGGCTATGGCTTTGCCGAAGCGCCCAAGGACATGGTCAAGCGCTGGCGTTTCCTCATCAACGATTATCTGCGCGGTCGTCAGGTGCTGGGACGCGCATTCGTCCTCATCGACAGCCGCCACGGGATCAAGGCGGTCGATGACGATATCATGGACATGCTCGACAAGGCCGCGGTCAGCTATCACCTCGTCCTGACCAAGGCTGACAAAATCAAGGCGACCGAACTCGACGCCGTGACGCAGCGCACAACCGATCAGGCCCGCAAACGCCCCGCTGCGCATCCCACGATCTTTGTCACGTCGAGCGAAAAAATGATGGGGATCTCTGAATTGCGGGCGGCGGTGCTAGACGCGGTTCGCTGAATAATCACTGCCGTCCTTGCGCGTGTAGCGGTTGTCGGCGGTGAAAATCATGTCGATATCCGAATAGCCGCCTCCTGTGCGCTCGCCACCGCTAATGGCCACAAACACACAATCGGCATCGCTACGATTTACGAGATGATGCCCGTTCGTGCTGCCCTTGGCCCAAGCGGCGACGTCACCTGCATACAACATCGTTTCGCCATCGTTTTCGATCAGCACCGCCTCGCCCGAAAGCATTATCACCATTTCATCCTCGCCGTCATGCCAATGCCGCTGCGACGACCATGCCCCCGGTCTCAAGACGACATGACTCGCGCAAAAGTCGGTCAGACCACTCGCCAGGGCAAGGCGGCGATACCAGCGTTCCTGCACTTCGGCATCGAACGGCGGCGGGTATCCGGTGGCATTGGTTTGCGGGATGGCATCAAGCAAGATTTTGGGCATAGGGAGAATATGTCGCAAGCTATTGATCTCGCCAAGTCCCTGATCGCCGCGCCCAGTATCACGCCTGCCACAGGCGCCGTTTTCGACGTTCTGGAGACAGCGCTGACCACGCAAGGCTTCGATGTCGAGCGATTCGTCGTTGGCGAAGCACCCGATGGCCCGGTCGAAAACCTGCTGGCAACGCGCGGCCCTGAGACTGGCCCCCATTTTGGTTTTGCCGGTCATCTCGACGTCGTGCCGCCTGGTAATGGCTGGGCGACCGATCCCTTTTCGCCCGAAGTTCGTGGCGATCTCCTGCACGGTCGCGGTGCAGTCGACATGAAAAGTGCAATCGCCGCTTTTGTCGCTGCAGCGTCGCAAATGGACGCGGGCACAGGCCGGATCACGCTGATCATCACCGGCGACGAAGAAGGGCCCGCGACTTACGGCACGGTCGCACTGATCGAACGAATGCGCGCGCGCAAACTGATCCCCGACGTCTGCCTTGTCGGCGAACCGACCTCCACGCACTGCCTCGGCGACACGATCAAGATCGGGCGGCGCGGCTCGGTCAACATCTGGATCGAAGTGGCGGGCACGCAAGGTCACGTCGCCTATCCGCATCTTGCCGATAATCCCATCACGCCGCTGGTGCGTATCCTTACCGCAATCCGCGCGCTCCACCTCGACGATGGCACTGACTGGTTTCAGCCCTCGAACATCGAAGTAACAACAGTCGACGTCGGCAATCCAGCATCGAACGTCATCCCGGCAAACGCCAGCGCGCGACTGAGCATCCGCTTCAACGATCTGCAAAATGGCGATGCGCTGGTCGAACGTATCCGCGCGATTGCACGCACCGAAAGCCCGCGTGCGACCGTCACGGCCAAAGTATCGGGCGAAGCGTTTCTCACCCCGCCGGGCCCGCTCAGCAGGTTGATTGCCGACGCTGTTACCAAGGTTACGGGCCTGACGCCTGACCTTTCGACGACGGGCGGCACGTCCGACGCACGCTATCTCGTCAAGCTATGCCCGGTCGCCGAATTCGGCCTGTGCAATGCAACGATGCACAAGCTCGACGAAGCGGTTGCGCTTGCCGATATCGATGCCCTAACCCAGATTTACAGCAGAATCCTCACGCGTTACTTCGCCAGCGCAAACTATCTCGTCCGTCGCAGAACGATGTAAAGTGCACCTGCCCCGCCGTGACGCGGATGTGCACCCCTGACTGCCGCTATCGCCCCCGCATGACGCGACGCCGCCAGCCAGTCGCCGACCGATTCGCGAATGATCCCACGCAACGGCAGATCGATGCGGCTTGTTCCCGCGCGTGGTGCCCGCCCGGTGATGAGAAGGATTACGCGCGCGCCGCTTCGGATCGCATCGTCGAGGCCCAGATCGAGCCGGTGGTGCGCTGCTGCAAGATTATATCCGTGCAGGTCGATCGTGCGGTCCGGGATAAGACGACCCGCGCCGATCTTTTTATCCCACGTACCGTCGAGTGTGTTCTGTGGCTCGGGCGGACGGGCACGTTCTGCCACCACGACGCGGCGCGGCATTGGGTCGCGGGGCGGTTCGCTCTTGTCTCGAACCACAACAGCAGTGGCCGGCCCCTTTGTCACGTCGAGCGGTTGATGCGGGCGAAGCGCGCGCACCGATCCCGCAACGCGCCGCCATAACGCCGCTTCGTCGGGGCTAAGGCGTCTGCCCGCCACCGGCATTCAATCGTGCGAGCGTTCCCTTTGGCAGGAACAAAATCGCCGTGCCACGCGCCGACATGCCCCCGGCGATCCGCGCGGCTTCATCGCCAGCGCCCCAAAATGTGTCGAACCGGTTCGCACCCTTGATCGCGCCGCCGACGTCCTGCGCAACCCAAAGCCCGCTTGCTTCCGCATTGTCCATCGACAGAAAGACCGGTGCGCCGAGCGGCGTAAACATCGGATCGGTGGCGACGCTTGCCTTGGCCGCGACCACAACCCCCATCGCACCGATTGGTCCGTCTCCCGACAGCTCCGCGAAAAAGACAAAGCTCTTGTTCTCGCGCATGATCTGCCGCGCCTGTTCGGGGTTCGCCGCAAAGTAAGCCTTCATGCCCTGCATGGAATATTGCCCCGGCTGGAGCATATTGCGTTCGCGCATATAGGCGCCGATGCTGCGGTATGTCCGCCCGTTCTGCCCGGCATAGGTTAGCCGCATGACTGATCCATCAGGCATTTTCAGCCGCCCCGATCCCTGTACCTGCAGAAAGAAATATTCGACCGGATCGGCGGCCCAAGCGACTTCGAGCCCGCGCCCGGCAAGTACACCATCCTCGATCTGACCGCGATCGGCAAAGGGCACGATCGTTCCGCCTGACAGACGACCGCTGAGCCGCCGCCCTTTCAGCCCGTCGTTGAACGCGCCGAGATCGATTTCGACCAGCTCTGGCGGGCGTTTGTAGATCGGCACCGGATAGGCCGGACTATTCGTCCGTGATCCCGCCAGTTCGGGTTCGTAATAGCCCGTAGCAAAAGCCGCGCCGCTGCCTACCTGAACGGTTTCGAACTGCTCGACAAAAAACGATTTCGCGCTTTCGGTGCCGTTCGCGTTGGCGGCATCGCAGACCCGTGCCCAATCTTCGGGTCGTGTCAGGCCAGAAAGATCATTGCGCCGTCGAATTGCAGGGCAGCTAGCCTTGAACGACGCAAAGGCCCTTGCGGCAGCCTCGTCCGAAATAGCGAGTGACACGATCTCCGGGCCCGAAGTAACCCCGGCCGCCGCTGCCGTCGCACCCGTGGTTGCGGTAGGTGCTGAAGCCGGCTTGATCGCAACGGCTCGGGGCGGACCTATCTGCGCCGACGAGCGGGGAAAGATAGCACCAGCGCAAGCAGAAAGCGCCAGCGCTGCTAATCCCACCCAAAGCCGTAAAATCATACCGATTCGTCGGTGTCGGTCAGTATCCAGTTCGGGTCTTCGGCACGGATCGTCCGCGTGAACGTCCAGACGTCATGCGTCGGCACCGCGTCGCTGAGCGATCCAGCGATCACGCTGCCGTCAGCGTCACGCGTCACGGCCGAAATATCGGCATCGAAGCGCACGGTGACCGTCGCAACCTTGTTTTCAAGCTGCGCAGACGCGATCGTTGCGCTTTCGATGTTCATCAGACGGTTTTCAAGGATATGGCCCGCAGCGGTGCGCTCGGCAATCGAAGCCGAAAATGCTTCACGAACGTCATCGCCAACGTAGGGCGCGAGTGCGTCTTCGTCGCCACGCCAATAGGCTTCGAGGATCATGCGGTAAGCGGCTTTCGATCCATCAAGGAAGCGCGCCACATCAAAGCTGCTGTCCGCACTGATGATTGCGCGAACGCCCGCAGCTGCATTCGGTTCGAACACTGTATCGACGGCGGCAGGCGTTTGCCCGCGCGCATCGTCGATCGCAACGGGCGCACCCGGTGCGGGCGTATCCAGCGGCGCGACATAGGGCTGCTCATGGCCCGTGCGTTTGCCCAGCACAGCGTAAAGACGAAGCCCGAGAAACACTGCAACCATAGCAAGAAGGACAATACCGACCACAAAACCTCCGGTTATTCTGCACCCTACATAGGGGGCATCCCGCAACACTTCAAACTGGCATTGCTCTTATGGGTTTCATCCTGCTAGGCGCGCTGCTTCCATATTCCAATATATTTTGCAGGATCGAGACGACATGGCGGACGAACAGGGGACCGAACCACTTGCCAATGGCGAAGACACCAGCCCGCAAGCCGGCGTGGTTTCGCAATATGTCAAAGATCTCTCGTTCGAAAACCCGAACGCCCCGGCTGTTTATCAGTGGCAGGGACAGCCGCAGATCGACGTCCAGTTTAATATTGCGTCGGGTCAGGTCGGCGACGACATGTACGAAGTCATCCTGAAAATCGACGTGAAGGCATCGGCAGCGGAAAAGACCGCGTTTCAGGTCGAGCTTTCCTATGCCGGGCTGTTCGCGCTGCGCAATATCCCCGAAGACCAGCTCCAGCCGTTTCTGCTTGCCGAAGCGCCGCGCATCCTGTTTCCCTTTGCGCGCCGCACCCTTGCCGATGTCGTGCGCGATGGCGGGTTTCCCCCATTGATGCTCGAGCCGATCGATTTCGGGCAGCTTTACCTCGCGCAGGCGGCACAGGCCGAACAAATGGGCTCGCCCGTGGGCGAAGCGTAAGCATTCGCGCGGACGCAATGAACCTCGTCCGCGCCATGGCTTCGATCGGGAGCCTTACACTCGTCAGCCGCGTGCTCGGCATGGTTCGCGACATGTTGATGGCACGATTCGTCGGCGCGGGCATGGCGTCGGATGCGTTCCTGATCGCGTGGCGCCTGCCCAACCTGTTCCGCGCGCTCTTTGCCGAAGGGGCGTTTGCGGCTGCATTTGTCCCAATGTTCAATCGCCGGATGACGCAAGCCGAGCAGGAAGAGGCCGATGCGGGACTTGCAGCGGCAAATGATTTTGCTGGGCAGGTGCTGTCGGTGCTGTTGCCGTTCCTCATATTATTTACCGTCATCATGATGGCGGCGGCGGGACCAATCGTGCATGCGATGACCGGCGGCTTTCCCGATGGCGGTCCTGAAAAGTTCGCACTGGCCACGCATCTGACTCAGATCACGTTTCCCTATCTGGGACTGATCTCGCTCGTGTCGCTCATGGGCGGTATTCTTAATTCGCTGAACCGGTTCTGGGTCAATGCCGCCGCGCCGATCCTGCTCAACGTCGCGATGATCGTTGCCATTCTGCTTTTCCGCGGCAGCAACCCCGCCGAAACCGCCGAAACCCAAGCGATCGCAGTCACCGTCGCCGGTATGTTGCAATTGATCTGGTTGATCTGGTCCTGCCGCCGC
This sequence comes from Sphingomonas sp., assembly GCA_043737475.1. GTDB lineage: Bacteria > Pseudomonadota > Alphaproteobacteria > Sphingomonadales > Sphingomonadaceae > Sphingomonas_O. Next base: position 9,161 of record JAYTAP010000082.1, on the reverse strand, counting down.
GCGGGTGTCGTGCTAAAACTCCGCCTGCCCAGACTGTCGCCGGACGTGAAGAAAATGCTATGGCTGATCGGACCTGCGGCGATCGGTCAGGGTGCGATTCAGTTCAATCTGCTCGTCTCGACTTCGCTTGCCGCACGCTTCCTCGAACAAGGGGCCGTCAGCTATCTTTATTATGCCGACCGCCTCAACCAGCTGCCGCTTGGGTTGATCGGGATCGGCGTCGGCACGGCGATCCTGCCCAGTCTGTCGCGCCAGATCAGCGGCGGAAACACCGCGGCAGCCGCGCATACCCAGAACCGCGCCGTGGAACTTGCGCTGTTGCTCGCGTTCCCAGCGGCTGTGGCGCTGGTGATCTCAGCAACGCCGCTCATCCGCGGTGTGTTTCAGCATGGGGCGTTTACGGCTGCGGACACCGCTGGGACAGCAGGCGCGCTCGCCGCGTTCTCGCTCGGTGTTCCCGCTTATGTGTTGATCAAAGTTCTGACGCCGGGCTATTACGCGCGGCAGGATACCAAAACCCCGGTGCGCATTGCGCTGGTGTCGATGCTCTTCAATCTCGTCGGCAATTTGCTGTCCGTATTATACTTGAATGCGGGTTTTATCGGCATTGCGCTATCGACCGCGATTGCGGCGTGGGTCAATGTCATCCTGCTTTACTGGTGGCTCGGCAAACGGGGGCATTTGCACGCCGACGCGCGGCTGAAACGCCAGGCCGCACGCATCGTAGCGGCGGGCGCGCTAATGGGTGTCGTGCTGTGGTTCCTCAATCCGGTTGCCGACGCTTATATGGCGGGCGGCTGGCAGGAGCGGATCGTGGCACTGATGCTGCTTTGTGGCGCAGGAGCGGTGGTTTATGGATCGGCGGTGCTGGCGCTGGGTGCCGTGAAGCCCGGCGAATTGCGCCACCAGTTCAGAAGGAAACCCGAATAATGCGCGTCGTATCGGGCATTCAGCCCACGGGCAATCTCCATCTTGGCAATTACCTGGGCGCGATCCGCAACTGGGTTCGGATGCAGGACGATGTTGCACAAGCACCGGATGGGCAATGTCTCTATTTTCTCGCCGATCTTCATGCCATCACCGTCTACAACGACCCCCAGCAACTGGCGGCGAACACACGTGAGATGGCGGCAGCGCTGATCGCCAGCGGGATCGATCCGAGCAAGTCGACCCTGTTCAATCAGGCGCGTGTTCCGGCGCACGCCGAACTGGCATGGCTGCTGTTCTGCACCGCGCGCATCGGCTGGCTGAACCGGATGACCCAGTTCAAGGACAAGGCCGGCAAGAACCGCGAGGGCATGAGCATCGGCTTGTTCGCTTATCCCGTGCTGCAAGCCGCCGACGTGCTGCTGTATCAGGCGACACATGTTCCCGTCGGCGAAGACCAGAAACAGCATCTCGAACTGGCCCGCGATATTGCGACCAAGTTCAATACTGATTTCGCGGCCGATATCTTCACCCTGCCCGAACCGATCGTCCCCCCGGCAGCCGCACGGATCATGAGTTTGCGCGACGGATCGGTAAAGATGTCCAAATCGGATCCAAGCGATATGAGCCGCATCAACCTGACCGATGATTCCGACACGATCGCGCAGAAAATCCGCAAGGCAAAGACCGACCCCGAACCATTGCCGAGCGAAGCGGCGGGGCTGGAGGGTCGTGCCGAAGCGCGCAATCTTGTTGGCATCATGGCGGCGCTGGAGGATCGCAGCGTCGATGCCGTCCTTGGCCAATATGGCGGATCGCAGTTCGGGCCTTTCAAAGCTGACTTGGCTGATCTGCTCGTGTCGGCCCTTGAGCCGATCCGGATGCGTTTCGAAGACCTTCGCCATTCGACCGAAATCGATGCGATCCTGATATCGGGGAGCGCGCGTGCGGCCGAATTGGCCGCCCCGACACTGGCCAAGGCTTATAATGCGACGGGCCTGCAAACATAGCGGCAAGCCGTTGCGTTCAAGCGTTGTTCAGTGACAGGCGCGCAGTGTTTTGGCATTCTCCCTTCAGAGTCGCAATCGAGGAACGTGTCATGTTGTCGAAATTGAAGTATCTTGCGCCCGCCACAATCCTTGCGCTCAGTGCGTGTGCTACACCGTTCCAGGCCAATGTTTCGCGGTTTCAGGCGATGCCGGCGGCGCAGGGTCAGACATACGCAATCGTGTCGGACAATCCGCGGCTTGATGGTGGCCTCGAATTTCAAAATTACGCCGGGTTAGTAGCCCAGAGATTGAGCAGCTTCGGCTACAGCCGCGCGGAAAATCCCGCTTCGGCCAATCTGGTCGTCACGCTCGATTATGGCGTCGATCGGGGACGCGAGAAGGTCCGCAGCGTGCCGGGGTCCGGGTTTGGCTATGGTGGCTTTGGCCGCTACAATGGCTTTGGCTATGGTGGCTTGGGCTATGGCGGTTACGGCCATGGCTTCGGTGGGCCCTATTACGGCTATGGTCGCCGCGCTTTCATGTATGGATTTTACGACCCGTTCCTGTTCGACAATTACAACGATGTGGAAAGCTACACCGTCTATTCGTCGCAACTCGACATGCGCATCGCGAAACGCGGCACGAACGAGCGCGTGTTCGAGGGATCGGCCAAAGCCATGTCGATGGACAATGATCTGACGACGCTCGTGCCAAACCTGATCGAAGCAATGTTTACCGGATTTCCGGGCAACTCGGGTGAAACGGTCAAGATCACCGTGGCGCCGCCTGGCAAACGTCGGAATTAGCCTTCAAGTGCTCTCATAAGCGTGCGGACATCGGCATCGATTTCGCTGTCGGCCGCGCGCAACCGTTCGATCTGTTTGACCGCATGGATTACGGTCGTGTGATCGCGCCCGCCGAAACGCCGCCCGATCTCCGGCAATGAGCGCGGCGTCAGTTGTTTGGCCAGGTACATCGCGATCTGGCGCGGACGCGCGACGGCGCGCGCCCGGCGGGCGCTGACCATTTCGGCCTGACGAATCTTGAAGTGATCGGAAACCCGCTTCTGGATTTCGTCAATGGTCACGCGCCTGCGACTGGCGCGGAACATGTCGGCAAGGACTTCTTCGGCGAACGCTTCGTCGATCGGCCGCGCGTTGAGTGAAGCATAGGCAACGAGCCTGTTCAGCCCACCCTCGAGTTCGCGGACATTCGATGATATCCGGCTGGCAAGCATATCGAGCACGACCGGCGCGATATCAATACCGGGCATCATCGCGACTTTGCTATCGACGATTGCGCGACGGAGAGCGAAATCAGCAGGCTGGATGTCGACAACCAGCCCCTGCGTCAGGCGCGACAAGATGCGGCCCTCGATACCGTCGAGTTCCTGCGGACTGCGATCGGCACTGATGATCAGGCGCCGACCGCCGCGCATCAATTCGTCGATCGTGTAGAGAAACTCCTCTTGCGTCGTCTCCTTGCCCGCGATGAACTGAAAATCGTCAATCAGGAGGATGTCAACCGAACGCAGCCGCTCCTTGAAGGCCATCGTATCCTTGGCGCGCATCGCATTCACGAAATCGATCATGAAGCGTTCGGCCGACATCGCCAGTGCGCGGGCTTGCGGCTTGCGGGTCGTGTAACCGTGCCCGATGGCGTGCAGCAGATGCGTCTTGCCCTGTCCGGTCGGTCCGTAGACAAAAAGCGGATTGAACCGCATCGGTCCGCCTTCGGCAATCGCGCGCGCTGCGTTACAGGCAATACGGTTGGCTTGACCGACGACAAACGTATCGAAAGTGAATTTCGGATCAAAGCGGAACCGTGACCCCGCCGGTTGCTCGGCCTTGACTTCAATCGGCCCATCGATCGGCATGGGGACCGGTTCGATGCGTTCGCCCGACGCTACATCCGCGCCGATTTTTACAACTTTAAGCTCGGGGAGCGCGTTTCGCCATGCCAGCGTTAAACGCTCGGAATAGTTGCTTGAAACCCAGTTCGCCATGAATGCCGAAGGCAGCATCAACGTGACCGAACGATCCGCACTGCAATAATCGCCAAGCGTGATCCGACCCAGCCAGCGATCGAAGCTGCGCGCGCCGACGTCGTGACGAAGCCCCTCGCGAACAACGGCCCAAGCCGTCGAAACACGCGCGTCCTGATCGCTCCTGATGGCCGGCTCTTGACTCACGCAACCTCCCCGTCGCTAAAACAGCTTCAACCCAGACCTAAAGATCGCGCCCCAAAATTCATGCTGCAGTCAAACGCATGCGCGCTTAACGGGTTTGCAACACAGTCATCGGGCTTATCCGCCGGAGCGATTCGCTTGCATGTCTGGCACTGTTTTTGGGCTGAACATCGGGGTCGCGCAAGCACGGCTCGTGCAAAATAAGTGAAATAATCCCGTTGACATCGGCGAGCGGCGCAAAACTGCGGTTGAAGCGATTTGCCCCCTAATTTCCGCCGTTTTTGGATATTATACAGAAGATGTGAGTAGCGAATCGCGGGAAAAGCTGGACTTTTTTCTGTCACACATCCGCGACGAAAAAAGGGCCCGCCGACAGTTCTGTCAGCGGACCCTTTTTGTAACGATTGGCCGCGAAATCAAGCGAGCGCGGATACCCGCTTCGTCAACCGGGCAAACTTCCGCGCGGCCGTATTCTTGTGCAAGACGCCCTTCGACACGCCGCGCGCCATTTCAGGTTGCGCTGCATGCAAGGCTTCGGCTGCTGCTGTCTTGTCGCCCGATGCCAGCGCCAATTCAACTTTCTTGACGAACGTACGAATGCGACTGACGCGATTGCCGTTCACTTCTGCACGCCGATCGTTCCGGCGGATACGCTTCTTTGCTTGCGGCGTGTTCGCCATGAAAAACCTCGACTTGCTGATAAATTAAGAAAAGGCGGCGCGATCCAGTCGCCCCGTCTCGGACAGCGCGCATAGCGGGCGGGTTGGCAAAGGTCAACGCTGGCAGCGACGGCACCAGAAGGTCGACCGACCGGCATCCACGCGACGTTCGACAGTGCCGCCGCAGCCACAGGTTTCCCCCTCGCGCCCGTATACGCGCCAGTCCTTCGCAAAATAGCCCAGTTGCCCGTCGGGACGGACATAGTCGCGCAACGACGAGCCGCCCGCTGCGATCGCTGCCGTCAGCACATCGCGCACCGCGATGACGAGTCGAGCGAGCCGTGGCTTCGATACCCGACCCGCCGCCAGTGTTGGCGCGATCCGCGCCATGTTCAGCGCTTCACAGACGTAAATATTGCCGAGCCCCGCGACGATACGCTGATCGAGCAACATTGCCTTGATAGGGGCTGTCCGCCCCGCGATTGCGCGCTTCAAGTGTACCGCGTGGAAATCAGGGCCGAGCGGTTCTGGCCCTAATGCGGCAAACGGCGGCCAAAGATCGCGCGCTACCGTATCGACCAGATCAATCGATCCGAACCGGCGTGGATCGCACAGCGCCAGCACACGTCTTGCATCGGTTTCGAGAACGAGATGGTCGTGTACCCCGATCTCACCCGCATCGACGCGCCAACGCCCGGACATGCCGAGGTGAAAGATCATGCTATCGCCGCGGTCGGTCTCGATAATACCGTATTTCGCACGCCGTGACAGGCCAGTCACACGTGCGCCGGTCATCCGCTGGCGAAGATCGACGGGGATCGCGCGGCGCAGATCGGGGCGGCGCACATCGACGCGCATCAGGACCGCGCCGAGCAAGGCAGGCTCCAGCCCGCGGACAGTTGTTTCGACTTCGGGAAGTTCGGGCACAAAACCGGCTAGGATGCGTTTGCGAGCAGGGCAACCCCCCGCTAGAGCGACCTAATGAACGAAACCGTATCTTTTGGCTACCAGCAGGTCGCCCCACAGGAAAAGACCGCAAAAGTCAGCGAGGTCTTCACGAGCGTTGCTCGCAATTACGACCGGATGAACGATGCAATGTCGGCCGGCATGCACCGGCTGTGGAAAGTCCGCTTCGTCAATCGGGTCAAGCCACGGGCAGGCGAATACATCCTCGATATGGCCGGGGGCACCGGCGACATCGCTTTCCGTATGGCCCCATCGGGCGCGGCAATCACGGTTGCCGACATCAACGCCGACATGCTCGACGTGGGCATCGGGCGCGCCGCGCAGCGCGGGATCGACGGACTTGTATGGACGCAGGCCAATGCCGAGACGCTGGCGTTTCCCGGCAAGAGCTTCGATGCCTACACGATCGCATTCGGCATCCGGAATGTAACCGACATCCCGCGTGCCCTGCGTGAAGCGCACCGGGTCCTGAAGCGCGGCGGCCGATTTTTCTGCCTTGAATTTTCGACGACCGTCTGGCCGGGGTTCGGCGATATCTATGACGCCTATTCGCACAAAGTCGTGCCCCGGATCGGGCAGATGATCGCGGGCGATGAGGACAGCTACAGATATCTGATCGAATCGATCCGCCGTTTTCCCGACATGCCGACGTTCGAAGGCATGATCGTCGACGCCGGTTTCGTGCAGGCTAAAGTTGAGCCGATGCTCGGCGGCCTCGTGGCGATTCATAGCGGCTGGAAAATTTGACCCGTTCGACGACGCATATCTGGCGCTTGATGAAATGGGCGCGGACGTTGGCGCGGCATGGCGCGCTGACCGGCATCGAGCGCGACCCGCTGACGCCCGTGACCGTGAAGCGGCTGATTCGCATTGCAAGGTTCGGCGCGCGTGTGCCCAAGCAACCCGCCTATGCCGACGCGTTTCAGGCAATCGGCCCCGCTGCGATCAAGCTCGGACAGGCGCTGGCCACGCGGCCGGACCTGGTCGGCGATTATGCCGCCAATGATCTGTTGCGGCTTCAGGACCGGCTGCCCGCGCTCCCGTTCCCGGTGATCAAGGAAGCAATCGAACACGGCCTTGCTCGCCCGGTCGAAGAATTTTTCACAAGCATTGAAGAAGAGCCCGTCGGCGCGGCATCTATCGCACAAGTCCACCGCGCTGTGACGACCGAAGGCACGACTGTTGCGATCAAAGTAATCCGCCCCGGCGTGGAGCGCGACTTTGCCGAGGCGCTCGAGACCTATGAATGGGCAGCCGCGCATATTGAAACAATGGGTGGGGAATTCGCCCGCCTGCGTCCGCGCCTGACGATTGCCACATTCCGCCAGTGGACGATGCGCGAACTTGATTTGCGCCGTGAAGCTGCGTCGGCATCTGAACTTGCTGCCGCGATGACGGCCGAGCCCGGCTTTCGCATTCCGGGCATCGATTGGCGGCGGACCTCGCGCACCGTGCTGACGCTGCAATGGATCGACGGCATCAAGCTGTCTAACCTCGCCGCCCTCGACGCTGCCGGAATCGATCGCAAGCGCCTTGCCGAAGTTCTCGTCCGCGGTTTCCTGCGCCAGGCGATTTCGGACGGCTTCTTTCATGCCGACATGCACCAGGGCAATCTGATGGCGCGGGTCGACAGCGCGGGCAACGGCGAGCTCATTGCGCTCGATTTCGGCATCATGGGCCGCATCGACCGCAAGGCGCGGCGCTGGCTTGCCGAAATTCTGTTCGGCCTGATCACCGGCAACTACGCCCGCGTCGCCGAAATCCATTTCGAAGCGCAATACGTCCCTGCGCATCATGATGTCGCCGAATTTGCAACCGCCCTGCGCAGCGTGGGTGAACCCATGCGCGGGCTGCCGGTCAAGGACATGTCGATCGGCAACATGCTCGATTCGCTGTTTGCCATTACGCGCGATTTCGACATGGTAACGCAGCCGCATTTGCTGCTACTGCAGAAAACGATGGTGATGGTCGAAGGGGTGGCTTCCGCGCTCGATCCTGAAATCAACATGTGGGAAACCGCCGCGCCTTACGTCCGCGACTGGTTGCGCAGCGAATTGGGACCGGAGGCGATTGCCGCCGACAGCATTGTCGAAAATCTGCGGATGCTGGCAAGGCTGCCCGATGTATTGCGGCGGCTAGAGGAGCTGATCCCGAAAAAAGGTGCAGCGCCGCCAACCCTGCCGATGGCCGAAGTGCGCGTGGCAAAAATCGAAGGCACGAGCAATATCCTTGTTTATATATCCATCGCGCTGACGGCTGCGCTGGCTGGCGCCAGTGCCTTCTGGGCTTTAAGTTAGGGCCATGATGGGCAAACGCATTCTTCTGATCATCAGCGGTGGCATCGCGGCATATAAGACCTGCGAACTGATCCGCCTGTTCCGCCGCGTCGATATGCCCGTGCGCTGCGTTCTGACAGAAGCTGGCGCGAAATTCGTTACGCCGATGACACTCGCTGCACTGAGCGAACAACCGGTGTGCGAGACATTGTGGGATTTGGAACGCGAATCGAAAATCGGGCATATCGCGCTGAGCCGTGAGGCCGATCTTGTCGTCGTCGCGCCTGCTACGGCAGACATCATGGCAAAGATGACACACGGCCACGCCGATGATCTGGCAACGACATTGCTGCTCGCAACCGACAAGCCCGTGCTCGTCGCCCCCGCCATGAACGTCCGCATGTGGCAGCACGCCGCGACCCGCCGCAATGTCGCGCAGCTTCGTGCAGATGGCGTAACGGTAATGGAGCCCGACGAAGGCACGATGGCCTGTGGCGAATATGGCCCCGGTCGCTTGCCGCATGTCGACGCGATTTTCGCAGCGGCGCTCGACCGGCTCAAAGCGTAGCGTGCACATCATCGTCACGGCAGGGCCGACGCATGAACCGATCGATCCCGTCCGCTACATCGCCAATCGTTCATCCGGCAAACAGGGTTTCGCCATTGCCGCCGCTCTCGCCGTCAAGGGCGCGCGGGTGACGCTGATCGCTGGCCCGGTAGCGCTCGAGACCCCGCCGGGGCTGAGGCGCATCGACGTCGAGACTGCGCGCGACATGGCCGCCGCCGTCGAAGCCGCTCTCCCCGCCGACGCTGCTATCATGGTCGCCGCTGTTGCCGACTGGCGAGTTGAAGCAAGCGCGCAAAAGATCAAGAAAGATGGCAGCGGCGTGATGCCCATGCTCGCGCTCGTCGAAAACCCCGACATCCTCGCCGGCCTTGCGCGCAGCCCCAAGCGCCCGCGCCTGCTGATCGGCTTTGCGGCGGAGACCGAGAATGTGGTCGAAAATGCCAAAGCCAAACTCGCCCGGAAGGGCTGCGACTGGATTGTCGCCAACGACGTCTCCGGCGACGTCATGGGCGGCGCGGCCAACACCGTGCATCTCGTCACGGCGAGCGGTGTGGACAGTTGGGAGCGTATGGCGAAGGGAGACGTGGC